>JANMZB010000243.1:0-9241 GCA_031382725.1 Sphingobacteriaceae bacterium
GACAAGTATTTGGCTATATTATACACAAAGAAAATTTTTCAAACTTTCATTTGAAACTTCAATTTAAGTGGGGAGAATTAAAATGGGCGCCACGATTAACTGAAAAACGAGATGCTGGTTTGCTATATTATTCGGTTGGAACTATAGGCGATCACCCCGGTACTTGGATGATATCGCAGGAATGCCAAATCCAGGAAGGCGACTGCGGAGATTTTTGGCCAATAGGTAATACCAGAATAGACATTCCTTCTGCAAAAGTCGATACCGGGCGGTATCAATATCATCCGAATGAGCCTTTAGTAACTTATGGAAACGGAACTACGGCGGGCCCTCGTTGTGCAAAATATCCGGATAACGAAAAGCCGAATGGAAAATGGAATACGGTTGAGGTTATCAGTTACAATGGAAACAGTGTTCATTTGATCAATGGGAAAGTAGTTATGCGACTTTTCAACTCACGTCATCTGGTAAATGGGGTTGAAGAAAAGCTGACAGATGGCAGGATTCAGCTTCAATCAGAAGGTGCAGAGATCTTCTATCGAAAAATTGAGGTGTTGCCGCTATCGAAGGAGCCATCGATTATAAAAGGCTTTAAGCGTAAATAGCTGACTTTAATCATGTAATTATTTCTTTGATGCCTTTGCCTTGTCGTTAAAATCTAAACACAGTTTCAACCAGAACTCAAAATCTGTGGGCTGTAAAACCTATTGGCTCTACATAGCAATAACTTTTATATTCTTTACCTTTCATTCTCATTGGCATAAAACCTGATCGTTCTGAAATCATTCCGGTACTCTATCTGAATTAAGTCAACAGTTTAGAATGAAATGTCCTCCTGTTTTTAAATGTGTTAAACTTTATTACTTTAATAGAGCATACATCTTCTTAGCACCCGAAAAAATAATTACAGCAAATAATCCAATAGCTGTACCGACTAAAAGTTCTTTGATTGTGGCATGAATTGATGGAAGAAGGTGATGTAAATAGTCAATGTTATGAACGAAAATACCTCCTGCAACTAATAGTAAAGCGATAGTTCCTACAAAGGATAAAATGCGGATTATAACAGGTAATGATTTAACTAGCATGGTTCCTAATGCGAATAAAAAACCTTTATTATTTGATCGCTTAATAAGTTTCAAGCCAGTGTCATCCATTCTTACAATAAGAGCAACAATGCCATACACTCCAACTGTTGCTAATAGAGCGACAGCTGATACAGTTGCTATTTGAGTAGTTAAGGTTTCTTCTGCGGCACTTCCCAATGCAATAATTACAATTTCGATTGAAAGGATAAAGTCTGTTGCTATGGCAGATTTTATTTTAGCTTTCTCTACGGCGGTTGCGTCATGTTCAATCTCCTCAATTACCTCATGACCGGTTTTTGAATGATGAAAAAAGTATTCTACTATTTTTTCAACACCTTCATAAGCCAGGTAAATACCTCCCAAAACTAAAACGATCTTTAGAGCGGCGGGAAAAAAAGCATTCAGTAATAGTGCAATTGGAACAATGATTAGCTTATTAATAAATGAGCCTTTTGTGATGGCCCAGAGCACAGGCAATTCCCGCGAGGAGAGAAATCCAGTCGCTTTTTCTGCATTTACAGCTAAATCGTCGCCCAAAATACCGGCGGTTTTTCTAGTAGCAATTTTCGTAGCTACCGATACGTCGTCCATTAAAGCAGTTATATCATCTAGAATTGCAAAAAAACCTGATGCCATTTATTGGTGTGTTTTATGTCAAAAATCTTATACGATTAATACCTCTAACGATTAGGAGACGAAACCGTTTGTATAATGCTTAATCGTACCGTGTTTTGTTTTTAAATATCAAACAGTCTTAACATCTTTTTCATCAAAATCCTCGATATCCCTGATATAATTATTCTTAATCAGAAATTCAAAGAGCGGTTTGGCCTCTTCCGAAACAGGCATGTTTTGAGTAGTGATAATCTCGTTTGTGTTTTTATCAAGATAGGGATACGCGTACAGCTTAACATTTTTACTAAACAGATCACTCACATACGCCAGTAGTTCATCAGTATAGTTTTCGGGGAAGCTTGATGAATCGAAAATGCGTTTAAGGTTGGCAATGTTTGTTGAAATACCCACACTACTCGGACGGCAACGTGATAAATATAAAGCCAGTTTATGGTTCCGGGTAAAGTTAGATACGATCACATTATTGCCTGTTGCAGATAACTCTTCGGCTTTATTTGCAAACAATTCAAGATCTTCGTTACTAAGTTCGTTTTGCTCACCCAGCATGTTCGACATTAGCACCTCAATCATCACTACAAGGTTTTTATCCTTTATTTTTTGAGATCGTTTGAATTGATCAACCGCACGATTAAACAAATCAAAATTTGGTGTGGATTTTTGTTTGTACTTGGTTCTCAATATCATAATGTCTTTCTTGTAAAGAAGATCATTAGATTGACAAGCATTTGCATTTTTATCAAAAATAGCCGCGCTTGAGAATCCTTTGGCAATAAGATAGAGATTAACCAAACGATCGTTTGCGTTTTTGAATACCGGGCCGGTAAGATTAATTACATCCAGCTCAACTGAACCAATAGAAAGATTATCAACCAACGACTCGATCATCGTTTGAATATCATCCCTTAGAAAATAGGCTCCGTAAACTAAATTCACACCGATAATTCCAAGTACGTTTTGTTGTAGTGTGGCATCGCTGTCGAGCAAGCGAACATGGAAAATAATATCGTTCGGTTCACCCCCCGGAGTAGCCTGGAAGCGAATCCCCATCCAACCGTGAGGATCGTTTGTTTTATTAAAATTTAGAGTAGTTACTGTATTGGCAAATGCAAAGAAATTACGCCCAACATATTTTTCACCAATAAGCCTTTCGGTTAAAAGCTCAAATTCGTGACCTAACATTTTTTGAAGCCTCGACTTACTCACATAACGCCCGGATTCTTCTACCCCGTAAATAGAATTACTGAAAACCATATCGTAAGCAGACATAGTTTTGGCTACCGTGCCAGATGCCGCCCCAGCTGTAAAGAAATTTCGTGCAACTTCCTGACCTGCACCAATTTCTGCAAACGTTCCGTAAACGCTTTGATCCAAATTTATTCTTAGTGCTTTTCGTTTGGTTTCAGGAATTTCTCTAGCCATGCCCAAACTTACGAAATGAAACAAGAGAAATAAAAAAAGCGCCGTTTTCTTTCGAAAATAGCGCTTTAATCAACCCAAAATTTAAATTACTTAACAGAGATTTCTCTGGTAAGAGATTTCGCTTCTTCTTTTTTAGCCACCGTAATGTTTAAAATACCATCAACGTATTCAGCAGAAATCTTTTCCTGATTCGCTGTATCGGGCAACGTGAAAGAGCGTACAAACGATGAGTAGCTGTATTCACGCTTATTATATCTCTTTACTTCCTGATTGTTTGCAGCCTTTTTCTCAGCGGAAACGCTTAGCACGTATTTGTCAAGGTTGATTTTAAAATCTTCCTTCTTTAAACCTGGCGCAGCCATCTCGATAAGAAAATCATTTTCTGTTTCCGCGATATTAACTGCGGGCACCTTAGTACTTAAGCGGTCTGAAATGAATGAATCGTTAAATAAATTCTCCAATACATCGGTGAATGGGTTCAAAGCCTTGTTTTGAGCTCCATTAGCAAATTTCACAAGTGTCATTTGTTAAATTCTCCTATATTTTTTGTTGTTATATATGCTCTAAAACAAGTGCTGTACCAAAAACATAATCATGAAAAAAACGTTGAATAACAAGTCAGATTGACACCAACTAACTAATTTTCACCGACAAAATTTCCTAAATGAACCTGGACCTATTTAATTACAAGACATATATTCCTGTACGCTTTGGCGACTTAAACGCCTTTGGGATTGTAAATAACAACATTTATTTAACCTATTTCGAAATTGCTCATACAGAATATTGGAAAAAAATTATCCAGTGGGAAAGTAAATCAAAGGGTCTGATCATCGGGAAAGCGGAAATTAACTATTTAAAGCCAATTCAGTTTAACGACGAAGTGTATGCTTATGTAAGAACCGCACGTATTGGTAATTGTAGTTTTGATGTTGAATATGCACTTATAATTAAGAAACCCGAAGGCGAACAACTCTGCACTACTGGCAAAACCGTTTGTATTTTTTATGATTTCGCTGAAGCTCGCCCAACTGCTATTCCTGAAGTGCAGCGCGAAAAAATGATTGCTTTTGAAGCTTTAGCTGACGACAACATCTTGTACAAAATGTAATCTTTTTATCAAAATCATTTATCAAATCTTAAAATATTTTTCCCGGATTAAGGATGCTATTGGGATCGAAAACCTGTTTTATTCCTCGCATTAAATTTAAATGCAGATCAGAGTATTTAATAGACATATACTCTTTTTGAACTAACCCGATCCCATGTTCGCCCGAAATAGTTCCGCCAAGGGAAACGGTTAGTTTAAATATTTCCTTAATTCCTTCTGGTAACTTATTAATCCAGTCATCTTCAGTCATATTTCCTTTGATAATATTTATATGAACGTTTCCATCACCTGCGTGTCCATAACAAACTGACTCAAAGCCGTATCGATTGCCAATTTCTTTTATACCATGAATTAGATTTGGTAATTCTGCCCGGGGAACTACTGTATCTTCCTCTTTATAAATCGAATTAGATTTAACCGAATGGGGCATAACCCTCCTGATTCGCCATAGCTCATCTTTCTGAGCAGTTGTATCAGCAAAGAGCACATCCATACAGCCATTCACCTCTAATACCTCATTAATTTTTTCACAGTCGGAAAATATCACATCCATATTATTCCCATCAACTTCTATCAAAAGGTAAGCTGCAACATCATCCTTTAGATCAAATGAAATACGGTCAAATTTAACTACCCACTCCACCCCTTTCCGTTCCATAAACTCTAATGCGGAAGGCAGAACACCGGCCCTGAAAATGGCCGATACGGCAGCGCAAGCCTGCTCATTACCTGAAAAAGCGGCCATCATCACAACATTATGTATCGGTCGCGGAATTAATTTTACTACTGCTTTTGTAACTATTCCAAGCGTACCTTCCGAACCAATCATTAATTGAGTCAGGCTGTAGCCTGATGAATTTTTGAGTGTATTAGCACCCGTCCAGATGATTTCGCCGGAAGGCAATACCACTTCGAGATTTAGGATATACTCCCTTATGGTTCCGTATTTCACAACCCTTGGTCCTCCGGAACAGTGAGCAATATTTCCGCCAATAAAACAGCTTCCTTTACTCGACGGATCTATAGGATAAAGAAGCCCCTTTTCAGCTACCGCATCCATAAATACTTGTGTGATAATACCGGCTTCAACAGTTGCCTGCAAATTCCGCTCATCAATCTCTATGATTTTGTTTAACCTTTCCAGGGATATTAAAACACCCCCGTGGATAGGAAGCGCAGCACCTGATAAACCGGTGCCACCACCTCTTGCAGTAACCGGGATCAAATGTTCATTGCACAATTTAAGCAAGGATCCGATCTGTTCAACAGATTGAGGTTTGACCACTACCTCAGGGAAGAATTGCAGATCTTCGGTTTCATCTTTACTGTAAGGTTCGAGATCTGAATGACTGGTAATTATACTTTCTTTCCCTGCAATCGCAGTGATTTTATCCAGAATACGAGTAGTTACTTTGTTGTAAGATATCATAATCTGCAAGATAATTATTGATTTTTATAATACCTAAGTTCAACCAGACTGTTCTTTACTTCGGTTTTCACCGGAAGATTTAATTTCCTGATTGCCACTTTTGCCATATCAACCGCAGGAAACTCAGTTGTGATCTTTTTTAGAATTGCGTGGGCAACGGTTTCCAATAGTTTGCGATTTATAACCATTTCAGCAACTGCAATCTCCAACAGTCGTTCGTAATTTATAGTATCGCCTAATTCATCGCTAAGATTCTCAACAACAACACATTCAGTTTCGATATCAATAATAAATTCGTTGCCAATCTTTTGCTCCTCTTCATAATATCCATGATAAGCGTAAAATCGGACGCCCTGTAGAGCAACCTTCTGTTTTATAAGTGCCATAATTCAAATTTAGATTATTAGCGGAAACAATCACTTAAAATTACCCTTGATTGTGAAATGCTTTAAAACTACTTTTGCTCCATACTGATGGTTTTAAAATCAACAAGTACCCTTCTGGTTTTTGTCATGCTCTTCTGCAACGTAAACAAACTTGTGTTTTATGCAGGATACGCTCTCAATAAAAATTACCTATCAAGTGTTCTTTGTGAAAACAAAGCAAAGCCCAAACTTCAATGCCAGGGAAAGTGCTTTTTAAAAAAGGAGCTAAAAAAGGCGGAGAAAAGTGAGCAAAAACAAGGCTCATCCACTAAAAACCAAATAGAGTCTTTCATTAACCAAAACTTTCAATTCCGTTGCTTTACGTTTAAAACGGATGAGTATTTGGTGCCCGCTGTGGTCGGTCATTTTTTTATTTTAATTTTCAATATCTTCCAACCTCCAAGGTTTTAAATTATTTATAGATTTTATTAAGCAAGCTTCGATAAAATTAATTTTTAAAGGCTGGCTTGTGTATACGTATTTATAATTTAAACCTTAGTATAATGAAATTTTCAAGATCAATTTATATTGCTGTGCTTTTACTTTTGAGCACTTTACCCGCATTTTCATGCGATATTTGCGGGTGTTTTATGGGGATCACCCCTTATGATAATCAGAGTAATATTGGAGTATTATATCGCTACCGCTCATTTAATGGGTATGAAGGAATGAAACACAAACTATTTCCCGGTAATTTCGATTTCCTTATCCCCTCTGATGCAGATGGACGTGTTCCGAATCATCATCACGGCGATCCTACCGACTATGAAATTTTTAGAACAATTGAAATACGTGGACGCTACTTTATCCATCAGCGGGTAGAGTTAAATGCAATTGTTCCTTATAATTCGAACTCTTACAACTTTCATAATAAAACCACTACTCTCTCAGGCGCGGGTGATGTGAACCTATATGCGGGTTATCATTTAATCAGGAAACTTAAAGCCAAGGGTTTAAGTCAGAGATTAATTACCGGTGTTGGCCTAAAATTGCCATCTGGCAAAAACAATTTAACCAATAATGCCGGGGTTCGCTTCTTACTCTTAAACCAACCGGGAACCGGAAGTACCGACGGTTTTGTTTACCTGAATTATATGCTTGGTTATAATAAATTTGGCTTAAGCTGGAACGCAGCTTATAAAATGAATGGCGAAAATAAATTTAACGAAAGCATCGCGAATAGTACCACGCAATTCGTAAATCTATTTTATACCTTACCGATAAGCAAAAAAATTAAGATGGTGTCATCTGTGCAAACGTTTTATGAATATTCGAAAGGCGAA
Source organism: Sphingobacteriaceae bacterium (assembly GCA_031382725.1). Taxonomy (GTDB): domain Bacteria; phylum Bacteroidota; class Bacteroidia; order Sphingobacteriales; family Sphingobacteriaceae; genus Paradesertivirga. The sequence continues at coordinate 7,392 of JANMZB010000243.1, forward strand.
AAATTGAACGGCGTATTAACTGGTGAGCACGAAATGAATAATTTAATGACGGGCCTTGGGTTAGATCTTTTCTATAAAAATATCGGACTAAATACAGGCGTTCAGATTAATGCGTATAATGGCCATTCCGAGCATTTAATAAGTGCGGGCAGGGTACATTTGGGAATTACTTATAACTTTAATCAGTTGTATTATCTGATAAAATAATTAGTGTCTATAGTTATAGGATAACACGTATAGTAATCGGATGTTTCTTAGTCATCCGATGACTTAATAATGAACATATTATGAAATATCTACTTATTGCAGCAACCTTTTTTTTATTATTATTAACTGCATGTAATAAAACCAACAAGCGTCTCCCAATTTTGGGAGAACGTGAACCGGTAGAAAAAATAGTTGACGGCAAAACGGTTATTGATACCATTTATCAAACCATTCCTTCCTTCAGTTTTCTAAACCAGGATAGTACAATTTTCACCGAAAAAAACCTTAATGGAAAGATCTATGTCGCAGACTTTTTCTTTACTTCATGTACATCGATCTGCCCGACCATGCATCGCAACATGCTTAAAGTTTATCAGGAATTTAAAGACAATAATGATGTTGGTATTATATCTCATACAATTGATTTTAAATATGATACACCATCAAAGCTAAAGTCATACTCTACAAAACTAGGTGTGGTGGGAGATCAATGGCAATTCCTTAAAGGAACTAAAGACTCGGTTTATAAGTTAGCTGAAAAGAACTATCTGGTTGCGGTAGCGGAAGACTCAAAAGCCAGTGACGGATATATTCACCAGGGTTGGTTTATTTTAGTAGATAAAGAAAAACGCCTTAGAGGTGCTTACGATGGAACGAAGCCTGATCAGGTTGAAAAGCTGATTGGAGACATGAAAATCTTGCTTGAAGAATATGAGGCGAAGTAGCTTTATTTTTTTCTGCTTCTTCCTTACCTTCTTGCATATTATACTTCAGGCTTGTCAAACGGAAGCAGAATTGAATTTTGCCCGATATTATACTAATGGCAGCCAGGTTTATGCGCAGCATTGCGCCAATTGCCATGGGATTAACGGAGAAGGTTTAGGAAAACTATATCCTCCACTTACAGATTCTACATTCCTTATCAAAAATAAAAACTCTTTGGCTTGCATAGTTAAATATGGCCTTAATGATACTATTACGGTCAATAATACGATATTTTCAAGTGAAATGCCTGCAGAAACCCGCCTGGCTAATATGGATATTGCTGCTGTTATAACCTACATAACAAATTCTTTTGGAAACAAGCAAGGCTTATATTCTGTTGAAAATGCCGGAACCGACCTTAAAATTTGTCGGCAAAGCGATGAAGATAAGCAATGAGATTATAGGCATAGTGGCCGGAGTACTTACCTCTACCGCGATGATTCCGCAAGTTGTAAAAACAATTAAAGAACGGAGTGCAGAGAATATATCCACCTTTATGGTGATCATATTGGTATTAGGAACCGGAACTTGGGCGTATTACGGCTTTTTAAAAGATGATTTACCCATCATTGTCACGAACATCTTCTCATGTATGGTGAATAGTTTGATGCTTGGTTGTAAGATAAAATTCGGCAAGGGGGACAAAAGTTAATTTATACTTATAATAATGAATGACTGAGATTTCTAAGTCTCAACATTATTAACATATATTGCGATATAATTTTTAATTATTATGAAACTGAACTATCTAAAAACACCTCTCTTGCTTGCCGCTTTTTTAGCCTCAAGTATCACATTTGCGCAAGACTCAACTCAAACAACAGATTACATCGCACCTTTTTCACCTGCCCGTTCGTTTAGAACCTGGTCTTTAGGTA
>JANMZB010000247.1:0-4314 GCA_031382725.1 Sphingobacteriaceae bacterium
TCCACGACCAGATCTTGTTTATACTACCGTTACCGGTCCTAACATGGTCATGAAAGCTAACATGATCTTCAAGTCCGACGAATGGAACAAACTCTCTGCCGCACAAAAGTCTCAGCTTCGGGTGGCGAAAAATATACCACCTAAGCCTTCCCCTTCTCCAAACCCTCCACCCACCCAGATCAATGCAACAGACATACAACCTAATCCTATTCCAACGGTACCCAATCCAAGTGTCCCAACGCCCACTGACTCCCACCTTCGTCAGGTTTTGTCTAATCGTACCGTCCGCAATACAAATGTTGATAACAATCAAGTCACATTCAATGGTCAGACCTACCAACGCATCACGAATACTGTCAATGTTTCATACCAGATGCATAATGCTGCCCGTCATTCTCACCAAGGCTCTCTCATCGACGGCGGTGCTAATGGTGGTATGAGTGGCAGTGATGTTAGAATCCTTGAACAAACGTTACATCACGCCGATGTTTCTGGCCTCGCCGAACATGCTGTTACTGACCTTCCCATTGTCACTGCTGCAGGTGTTATTAAATCCTCTCAAGGACCTATTATTGGTATCTTCCACCAGTATGCACATTTTGGCTCCGGTAAAACCATCCATTCCATCAATCAAATGAGGCGGTTTGGTATTGATATATGTGATATTCCCCGCACCCTTCATGGTAAACAACGCATCCACCACCCTGATGGATACGTCATCCCACTTTCAATCCGAAATGGTCTCCCATACATGGATATGCATCCTCCTACCGATCTTGAGCTTGACAAATACCCCCATGTATTCTTCACATCTGATGCTACTTGGGATCCTAGTACTCTTGATCATGAATTTACTGTCGACGATTTGGAAATTGTTGATGAGGATCACACGCCCATCTTTGGTCAATTTGAGATCAATAACTATGGGGAGTTCCGTGCTCGTGAATGTGCTACACACATCACATGCAGTTCCATATCCGGCAATGATGATGCGGATTTTGAAGACTACATTGAAGACACAATTCTAAAGGTTCATCTACACAAGGTTTCTCCAGTCCAACACGATTTCAACCGACTTTCTCCAAACTTCGGCTTTGTTCCTACCAAGCGCATCCAGAAGACAATTGAGCACACCACCCAGTTCTGTCGGCTTGATGCACGTCTACCGCTCCGTAAACATTTCAAGTCCCGCTTTCCCGCTGCCAACGTTCCACGCCGAAACGAAATCGTTGCCACTGACACTTTCTTTTCGGATGCACCCGCCCACGACGATGGTATACTCGGTCACGGCGGTGCGGAGATGGTTCAGCTATATTGTGGTACCACAAGCCTCATTACTGCTATCTTCCCCATGAAAACAGAATCTGAAATGCCTGGTACTCTTCTTGACTTTATCCGCAAACTCGGGGCACCAAACGGTCTCTTTAGTGATAATGCGAAAGTTCAAATTGGTAAAACTGTTCAGTCTATCTTACGCATGTATTGTATTGATGACATGCAAAGTGAGCCACACCACCAACATCAAAATCCTGCTGAGCGCCGTATCCAAGATGTAAAGAAAGTGAGCAACCAAATAATGGACCGCACTGGTACACCAGCCTCGTTTTGGCTCCTTTCGCTCCTGCACACTACCTACATTCTCAACCGTTTGTCTACTGAAAGTTTGGATTGGCTAACACCATATGAGAAAGCATTTGGTCAGAAACCCGACATCTCCGCCATACTTGCCTTTCGCTGGTGGGAACCTGTTTACTACGCCATTCCTGGCGCCACCTACCCCAACACAAAGGAATGTCTTGCACGCATTGTTGGCATTGCTGATCACCAAGGTGATGCTATGACGTGGCTCCTGTTGGATGATATTACAAAGAAAGTTGTTTGTCGCTCTGCTGTTCGCACGGCTATCGACCCCAGTACTCCCAACCTACGTGCTGAACACCCCATCATTGACGGTACCCTCAGTTCCGACGCAGGGGAGATACATAAGCCCATCCTATCAGTCAGTGACTTAACTGGCCATGTTGATACGTCTTCGCTGAAGCTACCTAAGTTCTCACCTGAAGAATTAACTGGATTAACATTTACCCGGGAACTGGATGATGGCAAAACCTACCGCGCTAAGATTGTTCAGAAGATTTTGGACAACGATGCCGCGAATCATGAAAAGATCAAGTTCTTGGTACGAATCGGTGATGGGGAGTTCGATGAAATTATTTCCTACAACGAGCTGTCTAATATTGTTGAAGAGCAACATGAAAGACAAGCCGACTCTCCGGACACTGCATGGAGCTATAAAGGGATCAAAAGCCATCATGGTCCAATTACTTCCGCTCATAAGGACTACAAAGGATCCTCATACAATGTTCTTGTTGAATGGGAAGACGGATCAGAAACCTACGAGCCTCTGGATATAATTATCAAAGATGATCCTGTCTCAGTCGCAACCTATGCTTCAGAGAATAACCTTTTGGACACACCTGGGTGGAAGCGTTTGAAACACATCGCCAATGGACGCCAACGCCTTACTCGAATGATTCAACAAACCAAAGTAAACCGCCCGCAGAAAGGAAAGGTCTACAACTTCGGTATACTTGTTCCAAGAAATGTGAAACAAGCTTTTGAACTCGACAAAGCTAATGGTAACACGCTCTGGCAGGATGCAATGACTAAGGAGATAGAAAACATCCAAGCCTACAAAACTTTCAAGGATATGGGAAAAGTGAACTTTGTCGACGGATACAAGAAAATTATTGTTCATTTTGTTTTTGCTGTCAAACACGATCTACGCCACAAAGCCCGTCTTGTGGCTGGTGGACACTTGACCGAACCCACAATGGAAGGATCTTACTCTAGCGTCGTGAGTCTACGCAGTCTACGTATTTGCCTTGTTGCTGCTGAATTGAATGGACTCAAGACAATGGTTGGAGATATTTCCTCCGCCTACCTCGAAGCTTACACCAAAGAAAAGGTTTGCTTCACTGCTGGTCCTGAGTTTGGTATACTTGAAGGGCATACATTCGTCATCGAAAAGGCACTCTATGGATTACGTACATCAGGAGCAAGCTGGCATCAACGATTCTCCGACACACTACGAGATTTGAAATTCAAACCTTGCCTTGCTGACAACGATGTATGGATCAAGGATTGTCTTACCCACTACGAGTACGTTTGTGTCTACGTTGACGACATCATGCACATGTCTACCAACCCGCAACTATTGTTCGATTCACTCAAAGAAAAGTATGGTTATAATCTTGCCGGAGTTGGAGAACCCTCTTATCATCTGGGAGGAAACTTTGACAGAGACGACGACGGTACTCTAGCATGGGGAGCCCAAGCTTACATCAAGAAGATGTTATCCAACTACTCTCAACTTTTTGGAACGCTTCCTAAAGAATATTCATCACCAATGGAAGAAGGAGATCATCCAGAACTCGACCTCACGGCTGAACTTGATCAAGATGGCATCAGACTCTATCAGTCACTCATTGGTGCACTTCAGTGGGCAGTTACGCTTGGTCGCTTCGATATTTTGGTCGGAGTCACAACCATGTCAAGTTTTCGTGTTGCCCCACGCCAAGGACACTTGGAACGACTTCAACGCATGTATGGATATCTCAAACGCCAACCTGACGGTGCTATTCGTTTCAGGACCGGTATCCCAGATCACGAGTCTCGTGGCACTCCAGTCTCATACAATTGGATTAATTCAGTATATGGTCCCAACGAGGAAGAGCTTCCAGACAACATGCCTCCGCCTCGTGGACAGCCTTTCCGCACTACTACATATGAGGATGCAAATCTTATGCATTGCCTTGTCACTGGACGCTCCATGTCTGGTATTATTCACCTTGTGAATCAGACTCCCGTGCAGTGGTTTTGCAAGAAACAGAACGTGGTAGAAACGGCTACATATGGATCTGAGTTTATGGTCGCTCGTCAAGCAACTGAACAGATCATGGACTTACGTTATACCTTACGCATGATGGGAATACCTATTGATGGTCCTGCTTGGATGTTTGGAGACAACCAGAGTGTTATTACTTCATCCAACATCCCGCATTCGAATCTAAACAAACGTCATAATGCATTGTCTTATCACCGAGTTCGAGAGGCGATTTCCGCCAAGATTCTCTATTTCATCCACATCGATGGTAAACTCAATCCCAGTGACATTCTTACAAAGTTTCTCAGTTGGGCCAAATTCTGGCCACTTATTCAACCTATGTTATTTTGGAAAGGAGAAACCATGAAGGACAATCATCCCAACTTACCTATCACACAAGTCATTGAGCAGACAAAAGCAGGCTCACC
>JANMZB010000239.1:0-5824 GCA_031382725.1 Sphingobacteriaceae bacterium
CCATCGTGGGAAGTGGTTAGGAACAGGTATTTTTCAATCAGGTCGTCACTTCCTACTCGTATATAGTCAGGTAATTTAGCGGTAATAAAAATGCGCTCTCCCTTTCCCAATGCTCCTGCGGTTTCATAGAGCATTCCGTCACCATCAACAATGCTGTCGAAAAAGGAAAAGGCATCCTTATTTTGTACTATCTGATAATCTTTACCTACAACGCCAAGTACCGCATTGTTATCGGTGCGCATGGTAGCGTAATAATTAGGAACAGCTACATTGGTTTCATCAGTTACTAAACTTTCTGCGCCAATGTTCAACCTGTTTCCTTTAGTAAATAGTGGAGATTTAACTACCTCGTAATCTAATCCTGCGTGGCGAATTGCTTCTGCGCTTCTGGGATAGTCCTGTATGATTTGGCCTAATCCATGCCATGCTTTTTCCTTTACACTGAAAAAGCTGTGTTTTCCTGTCTGCTCGTCATGATTGATATTATGTGCCATAATTTGTGAAATTTTAAGTGTTTGAAAACTGATTATTGCTGAATTAGAATGGCAGGTCGTCATTTTCGGCTCTTACATTATTTTTCTGCTGTCCTGTATAGTTTGAAGCGGTTTCATGTGGCTGTTCCTTTTTAGCAAAAGCCAGCATTTTTAGAGTATTGACATGGAATGTCAAAGAACCCATTGCCTTGCCATCCGAATTGTTATACACGTTGAACCCGATGCGCCCGGATAGTTGTACCAATGCGCCTTTTTTTAACCATTCCACGGATTTTGGATTAAGCCAGTAAGAACAATTAACATAGGTGGTAATTTCCTTGAACTCGCTGCTCCCTTTAGGTTTATAGCTGTCATTAATCGCAATGCTGAAATTGACCACCTGCTTGTCTTCGCCTGCTTTGTTAACCTGAGCGTCTGCTGTGAGCCTTCCTGTGATTTCCATAATTGTACTTTTTTAGTGAATAAATAATTGTTGTTTTTTATCTATTCCTTTAGTCCGTCTGTCCCCAAAAAGCTGTTTTTCAAAAGAAAAAACGGAAAAAAAGAAAGCAAGAAAAAAAGTGGCCGGAAGGCACCGGAGAGCTATAAGTCCCGAAGGGTGGTTTTGTGAGGAACGAGCAAAGCCATTATGCGCTCGTAGGTGACGCAGGACACTATCTTAGCTGCCCTTTTTGTCTGTTTCGATGAAAAACACCTATAAATTTCATATCATAAAAAGAAACTGCCTATCAAAAAGCTGGAATGGTATCCATTAAGGATTGAAGTGATAGCCCGGAATGTAATGAGGACTTTAACGTAAAAGCCTGGCCCGAAGGGAATGGCAGCATCGTTTCGATGTTCAGTAGAACAAAGATTAGTGACTGTTAGAAATTTATTCTCAATCGTATAATCATTAACTAAATACTTAGCTTCAAAAAGTGAAGTGCAATACAAATCGGCATTCCTGCGCTACCTTTTCAGATACCGCAAAACGGGTAGGTTATACCGTCATCATTCAAAGGTCCACACCACCATAGGGGATTGTATCAGACAGCATAGAGTAGATTTTCTATACTTGCAATTCATAGTCGCATCCATTATCGGTGTTTCGGAAGATATCATTACCAATAGAAAAAAATCATTCCTAGCCGTAAGTGCTCAAAGGAATAGAAAACATGCTGTCGCAGGATTAAAGAAAGTTTATTGTAAAGGGTATTTGTTTCTTAAGTCGAACTTTCACAACGGGTCTAATCCTGAAGATGAAATTCAGCTAAACATTTTCGGAGAGTATAGGGGCAAAAAGGCAAAAAAGGGAAGTGAAATTATAGATAGGTTGAACGCTCATTACGGGAGATGAACCGTCCGGCTGGCAGCTGAGGGTTTCAAAAAAGCATGGAACATGCGAAGGGAATTTTTAAGTCAACGAAAAATTCAGGGAAAGAAACTTACATTCGGTGAATGAAAAGTTTGGGTTTATATAAGGATACTACCTGGAATGGTGTGAGTTTCTGGCACGGCACTTCAGATATTTTCCTTGAATCAATCCGCAAAACAGGATTAGGAACAGTGAATGCAGCGAGCGACCTTAAGCTGCTTGATCTTCTTAGCTTCCTTTATGAGGAAACAAGCCGGAAAAAAATTATTCATTCAACTTTATCAATTAATAGTGCCTCGATTGAGGCGGCCATTGCACAAAGTGATATTGATTTTGATGGTATAACACTCAATTTTCGGCACAAGAACACCTACGTATCTGCTAGTGCCCTCCGAGCTGCAACTTATGCATGTCTAAACCATGTAGGCAGCGAACTATTAGAGAAATGCCTTATTTTGCTTAGTATTCTTATCCATTCAAATGAAGACCCTGCAATACCTGAGGAGTTGGATGTACTTAACTTTCGTCAATACTTGAGCATTCAAGCAAAACCAATCATGATTGAAATTCGGGACATCCCGCAATGTGATCTAATGTTGGAAAATGGCGATAGTGCTGAAGGAGTATTGTGGGATATGAAATACGCATTTCCTAATTTATCGATAGGCAAGCAGTTCGAAAAACTGCAATTTTGTAATTTTATACTTTTAAAACCCGTTCCTTTAAGCTCAATGCGTATTTATCAGGTAGAATTTGAAGGCAACATAAGCGATAGGAATTTTGAGTATTTCCTTACACGTATAAATTAAATCTTATTGGCCTGATTTCATAGTTAACACCCTTGTACACCTTTGTTCGTATATTGCCAAAAACATTGTGAATGATGTATGAATTAATTGTTAAAGATGGTGAAAAACCTGAATTGATAGGCGATTTTATCGAAGCAAAGAAGGAACTCACAGAAGCTGTAAATAATTACAATGCTTTCAAATCTAAACTTGCAGACCTTTACAATATACCTTGATCTTAATTAACGGTAGATGAATATCAATGGCCGACCAGATATACTGGACAACCTGAATAATCTTCATGAGCTTGGAAGACAACGTGCTTTTGAATTAGGCAATCCCTATTATTGTAGGTATTCAGGTGACGGAAAGTTTTTAAGAAAGGAGTTACGGACTGGCGAAATGTATCTAGCATTAGTGGAATATGTTTACGACAAAAATAGATACCCCATTGAAATGAAGGATATCTATCTTAAAGAAATAAGGAGATAACCAAATCCTCTTGGCAAATCACTTCCTTACAAGATATTCAGGAATATATCTTTCCAAATTTAGCGGTTCTTTTTGAAATTCCTTTTCTGCTTCTTTTAGTTCGTAGTTAGCCTGAAGCCTTAGCCATAAATCAGGATTACCGCCAAAAACCTTAGTAATCCGAATGGCCATATTTGGTGTGATTGCTGACCTGCCATTTAAAATCTTTGAAAGTGTAGGACGTGTAACCTTCAAAAGTTGAGAAGCTTTCACCACAGTCAAATTATTTGCTTTTTTTACCTCTTGACATAGCAACTCACCGGGATGGGTGTTGTGTTGTATTCCTCTTTTCATACTTGTATGAAGATACGATATAACCTTTTTTTGTTAATATGGCAACCTTTAGAATTATGATAAGTGACAAATTGCATAACTTCATATAAAATAAACGTAGTAGGTTATAATCTATAGAATTTGGGCATATCTATAATTATTAATGGATTTAAGGGTAAATGGAGCGTGCACACAAGTATAAATTATTGGATAAGTGACATTTTGCATAGCAAGAACTTACCTAATATTTCAAAAAAAATAATAAACCGTATGTTAAATACACGAAGTTACTACGCTATACTTCTCCTGATCTCTAGTTAAATCTTGAATGATTAGAAGGTTTAAGCCAGTTTTTCTAGTTTCTCTAATATTCTTTGCGAGTATTACATAAAAAAAACTAGTTATAGCATCAAAGGATGTATATAAGCTTATAGGATAACAATTACAGAGTTTTTGAAAATTATGGTGGGAAACACCATAACATTATAATAATTTTTCTTTACAAATAAAAAAAGGCGCTATATTGTAAATTATCTATTTACATGAAAGACGTCAAATATTTCCAGCAATTTCAAAAAGAATTACTAAGTAACATTGACCTTCAAAGAGAATTCAAAGAAGACCCGGTAAAACTAGCGAAAACCTCTCCTAAACAGCATAAAAGACTGACTAATATTTGGCCGAGAATGGCCTGTATTGGGGAAGTAACATCTGGAACAGAAGTAACAAAGAATTCCCAGTGCGTTGAATATATATATAATTTTATGAAATTAAGAACTATTTGGCATTTGATATAAACGAAAATCCGGTACATAGTGATGAAGCTCCTGGTAAGCCTCATGTTATTTGTTGTTAAGAATTTTAGTTGTGTTCACTATTTGGTGTGTACAATATAACAAATTCCATAAAGTGAACACTCCGAAGAAAAGAAAGCTAATGGCTGATAATTGGCATTTGCATAAAGACATTTCCCCCTAAGCGGTTACAGTCAAAGCGAAATTTTGCCAAAATAATAGAAGTGCAAATATTTTTATATAAGGTTTTGAAGAATTGACTCCATGTACTATGAGAAAAGTAGGAAAATTTATTTTATTAGAGATCGGAGAATTTAAAAAGTGGTTGGCTGATTTTGAACAAACAAGGCCAATAACCCACATCCAACATCATCATACTTGGATCCCAAATTATAGTTTGTTCAACCGAAATAACCACTTTCAATTGTCTGACAGTATGGAACGAAGTCATAGGAAACGTGGATTTGATGAAATAGGACAAAACTTGACCACATTTCCTGACGGTACAATAATGGTGTGCAGAAATTTAAATATCCAACCTGCCGGGATAGAGAATGCTAACAGAGGAGGAATTTGTATCGAAAATGTAGGTGATTTTGATATTGGAAAAGATGAAATGACAGCGGCCCAAGCTGATACTATTGTTGAGCTGACGAAGGTTCTCTTAGCTCGATATAATTTAGTGCCCAATGATAGTACATTAGTGTACCATCACTGGTTCACCCCAAAAACGGGAAAAAGAAAAACAGTAGATGAGCCAGACAGTGTCAAAACTTGTCCCGGAACAAACTTCTTTGGCGGAAATACATTAAAAGCTTACAAAGACACCTTTTTACCATTATTTAAATTATAAAATATGCCTGGCGTTAATAATAAGATACCTGGAGATATCCCTTTTGAGGAATTTAAGCAGAATTTAAAAATTTCCCAAATGCCTGCAACTGACCAAGTTCCATACAGCGATCTATCTAGTCTATTTAAAGTTCCGGAGAATTCACAGTATAACTATGCTTCTTTCTCAGAAAATTTTGAGCGATACAAAGTTAAAGTCGACTTCCTAAAGTGGCTTGTCGGTACTATAGGGCTAACTCTTATTACATTTATTATTAACTGGGGATTCAAAGATAGGGAACAAGGTATAGCAGAAATGAAGTTTTATGACATGTATGCGTCCGATAAGGTCGTGTTCGCAGAAAACCCGCGTAATCGACTTCTACTTGCTCAATTCTTTGCTAACGTGACACCGTCCAGTAGTCTGAGGCGTCATTGGGGAAACTATCTTACAGTAGTTAAACAAGATGTAGATTCGTTTAATCTAAATATTAAACGAAGTCAAGAATTAGTTCAGAAACTTGCCGCCGATTCCAACAAATCGAACGGATCAAAGGAAAATTATATCAAGGCAAAAGCAACTAGTGAGGAATTAGAAAGAATAGCGAATATAAAATTAATTGAAGAAACCGCACCTACAATAGGATTTACACAGAATTCATTAGGAAAAAAAGATATAAATTTGGCACGAGATTATGAATTGAAAGGCTTTCAAGCGCTCTTAGAGAAAAATTTAGATGTATCGATTTACAACTTTAA
>JANMZB010000261.1:0-1697 GCA_031382725.1 Sphingobacteriaceae bacterium
CTTCAATATCTGGATTGTCTAAAACGCTAAAAACACGTTCTGCACCCACCATTCCCATTTGCAGGGTGTTGAATTTATCAGCCAGCTCCCTTATCGGCCTGAACATCATGTTAATGTACATGATAAATGAAACTACCACTCCGGGAGAAATTTCGTGATTAAGAATGAGCTTGGAGCCATACCACACCAACAAGCCAATTGATAAGGCAGAAATGATTTCGACCACCGGAAAGAAAATTGAGTAATACCAGTTAGAGCGAATATTAGCATCGCGATGTCTGCCATTTATCTGCTTAAATTTTCGCATTTCCTGATTTTCGCGTGCAAAGTATTTGATAATACTCATCCCAGTAATGTGTTCCTGCAGGAAAGTATTCAGGTTTCCAACTTGTGTTCTTACATCTTGAAAAGCAGATTTAATAGCTTCTTTAAATACATAACTAGCCAGTATTAACAAGGGCATTGGTGCCAGTACAATAAGAGTGAGCTCCCAATCGGTATACAGCATTACACCGAGAATAACTACCAGCTGAAGTATGTCGCCAATGATTACAATCAATCCTTCCGAAAAAATATCTGATATAGTTTCAAGATCAGATACAGTTCTGGTTATTAATTGGCCGATTGGTGTTCTGTCGAAAAAGCGAAGTTTAAGTTTGGAAATATGATTGAATACAGCAATCCGCAAATCGCGAATAGTAGACTGCCCGAGGCTGTTGGTTAAAAAAGTATGGAAATACTGAATGATGGTTTGCGCAATAAGCAGCAGAACAAGCAGGATAGTAATATTAAGCAGGCCCTGATAATTGTTGTTAAAGATGTATTTATCCAGCGCATATTCGATAAGTAGCGGGCGCAACGGTGCCACTAAGGCAAGCGCAATGGTAAGCGTTACCGACCAGATAAAAATATTCTTGTAAGGAGTTACATACTGAAAAACCCGTTTGAGAAGATTTATATCGTATGCTTTACCTGCAACTTTAGCCATTCAATAATTATAGCGGAATGTTTCCGTGTTTTTTTCTTGGATGATTTACCACTTTGTTTTGAAGCATGCTGAAAGCTTTAATCAGTTTCCTTCGAGTGTCTGCAGGTTCAATTACCTCGTCGATAAAACCTCGCTCTGCGGCGCGGTAAGGGTTGGCAAAAATATCAGAATATTCTTTTTCCTTTTCAATCCATTTAGCATTATGGTCTTCCGCTGACGCGATTTCTTTTTTAAAGATGATTTCGGCAGCACCTTTTGCTCCCATTACTGCAATCTCAGCGGTGGGCCAGGCGTAATTCATATCGGCACCAATGTGCTTCGAGTTCATCACATCATAAGCCCCGCCATAGGCTTTACGGGTAATAACAGTTATTCGTGGCACGGTAGCTTCGCAAAAAGCATAAAGAAGCTTAGCACCGTTAACAATTATGCCGTTCCATTCCTGATCGGTGCCCGGCAGAAAGCCCGGTACATCTTCAAAAACCAAAAGTGGTATATTGAAGCAATCGCAAAAGCGGACAAATCTTGCACCTTTAGTGGACGCCTTTATGTCTAAAACACCTGCTAAAAAAGCCGGCTGATTAGCAACGATACCAATACTTCTACCGGCTAATAGGCCGAAACCTACAACAAGGTTCTCGGCAAAATCTTTATGAACTTCGAAGAAAGAGTCTTCATCAATCACCAACTCAATTACCTCTCGAATATC
>JANMZB010000278.1:0-12852 GCA_031382725.1 Sphingobacteriaceae bacterium
GATATTCCTTATTTTTGAGTTATGTGATGCCAAATAAAGGCTGCTAACAAAAACACCCAGCCATCCTGCTCGGGATTGAGTGACCACTAAGACCGCTGAAATAACAAATAGACATGTGATTGATAAAGCTCTAGCAATTACCCTAAGGTTTTGATTCCAAGATGTTTGAAAAACATTTGAAGCCTTTTTAATAATAGGAAATTGGAATAAAAAAATTCCAAATGCCAAAGGGTATACTGCGGCCAAATACCCCGCGTAAGGCCCAGGGTTGGCGAAGCCTCCAGTCAAATTAAAGAAAGCATGATTTGAGTGCACATATCCGAATAGTTGAAAAATACCGTGAATTCCCTGTATAATTCCACCGATCAAGATGGATAGAATAAGAAAAGATTGACCATAGCTCTTTAAACCCCTGATTATGATATAAATTAAGGTCAAACCTATAAGCGAATAGTATGGAAGGGAAAAATTGTATTCTGACTGTATGAAATATCTGTTAAGTGTTATATAGGATAGTAGTAATACTACAATAATATCTGGCAGATTTATTTTAAAATGAGCTCCTTTTAAAAGGCATTGCATCAAGAACAAAATACTAAGCCCCAAAATGCAATAATAGAAGACAAAAAACTTTCCAGTATGAGTTGGATTATTTAGACCCAATATGTTTACTAATGGGAGCAAACAAAGGAGTAAAAATAATATGACAATTAATATTACTCCTGTTATTCGATACAACATAATACTTTATTGATAGAGAGACTAGTAAAAATAAAAAAATTGCGTGATAAATACTTATCACAAGTCACTGATTATGGCTTTAAAAGAAGCCTTACCAAATACTGAGGTATTCGCTTAAATTACCTACGGTACTATGATTGCCAAATAAATAATATGATCCATAAACTGACTATAGCCAAATTTAGAAACCTAAAGGGTTTAATTACAGATTGGTCTAGCGATGCTAGTACTTATACTTCCCCTTCCAAAGCCCCTTCAACCTTTCCCTCAATTTCTCCTCCGCCGCATTATTCCCTGGCTCATACAGCGTAGTGCCTTTCAAAGCATCCGGAAAATATTCTTGATCTTCAAAATTACCTTCATAACCATGCGAATATTTATACTCTTTTCCGTAACCAATATTCTTCATCAGTTTAGTAGGCGCATTGCGGATATGCAGCGGCACAGGCAAATCTCCGGTTCGGGAAACCAGTTCTTGCGCGGCATTTATAGCTTCGTAACTGGCGTTGCTCTTTGGCGATGAAGCCAGGTAGGTAACGGTTTGAGAAAGTATAATTCTTGATTCGGGCCAGCCAATCACATTAACTGCCTGAAAACAATTGTTAGCCAAAAGCAATGCGTTAGGGTTCGCGTTGCCTATATCTTCCGAAGCAAGAATCAGCAAACGTCTGGCAATAAACAGCGGATCTTCGCCACCGGCAATCATTCGTGCCAGCCAGTACACTGCTGCGTTTGGATCGCTTCCGCGGATAGACTTAATAAATGCAGAAATAATATCGTAATGATTCTCACCGGCCTTATCATACAAAGCCATATTCTGCTGAACATTGTCAAGCACCAGCTTATTCGTGATAACCGGCTTTTCGGTGCCAGCGGAATTGACAACCAGCTCCAGCACATTTAAAAGCCGCCGTGCATCGCCTCCCGAAAGGCGAAATAGTGCTTCGTATTCTTGAATTTCAATTTGTTTCTTTGAGAGGGATTCGTCATCCTTCAAAGCACGGCTGATTAGATTTATTAAATCTTCTTCCGATAAGGATTTCAAAATATAAACCTGACATCGCGAAAGCAATGCTGAAATAACTTCGAAAGAGGGGTTTTCGGTAGTGGCGCCTATTAATGTTACCAATCCGCGCTCAACTGCACCAAGCAGCGAATCTTGCTGCGATTTAGAGAACCGATGAATTTCATCAATAAATAAAACGGGGAGATTATCTTCAGTTTCCTTAAGAAGCGTAGCTTTATCTATTACCTCCCGGATGTCTTTAACGCCCGAATTAATTGCGCTTAAGCTAAAAAAAGGCCGGTCTAATTGTCGGGATATAATATAGGCCAAAGTGGTTTTACCAACGCCTGGTGGACCCCATAAAATCAGAGATGGAAGATTGCCGCTTTCAATTGCTTTACGCAGTATAGCATTCGGGCCAACCAAATGTTGCTGTCCAACATACTCGTCCAGCGTAGCTGGCCGCATTCTTTCTGCTAAGGGAGCAATCGTTGCCATAAGATTTCATTTAGAAACCTATCCTTTTTTAACTTCTTTGGCCCAGGTATCTTTAAGCGTAACGGTTCTGTTGAACACAAGTTTTTCGGGAGTAGAATCTTTATCTAATGTAAAGTATCCTTTTCGTATAAACTGATATCCTCTGCCTAATTCTGCGGTAGCTAAATCTGGTTCGATATAGGCCTCGGGGAGAATCGACAAACTTTCGGTATTGATATATTCTTTAAAATCACGCTCTTCATTTCCCGGATCTTCAACACGGAATAATCGTTCGTATTGTCTCACTTCGGCAGTTGCGGCATGTTGCACACTTACCCAATGGATAGTTCCTTTTACATTAATGCCCGAAGTATCTTCACCAGATTTAGATTCAGGGATGTAGGTACAATGTACTTCGGTAATATTACCCGCTTCATCTTTTACAAAGTCTTCGCATTTAACAATGTACGCATGCTTTAAGCGAACCATCAGGCCCGGGCCCAATCGGAAGTATTTTTTCGCAGGGTTTTCCATGAAGTCGTCCCGCTCGATCCATAATTCTTTGCTAAAAGGAATCTCGCGTAGGCCTTCTCCTCCTTCTACTTCCTGATTATTCTCTCCGTAAAGCACTTCTCCCTCTCTGTCATAATTGGTTATCACCAATTTAATCGGATCAAGAACTGCCATTCTTCTCCAGGCCGTTTTGTTTAAATCTTCACGAACGCAGAATTCGAGCAGGCTTACATCAATAATATTTTCGCGCTTCGCAACACCGATCCTCTCACAAAAATCTCTGATGGATGCCGGAGTAAAACCACGTCGGCGCAAGCCGCTGATTGTCGTCATTCTTGGATCGTCCCAACCGTTTACGAAACCTTCGTTAACCAACTGAAGCAATTTTCGCTTGCTGGTAACGGTATACGTTAAGTTCAATCGTGCGAACTCGTATTGCTTTGAAGGAAAGATCTCCAGTTGCTGGATAAACCAATCGTATAATTCCCGATGGCTTACAAATTCAAGTGTACAAAGCGAATGTGTTATTCCTTCGATAGAATCGGATTGACCATGCGCAAAATCGTACATTGGATAAATACACCAATCGTCTCCCGTACGGTGATGATGCGCATGACGGATGCGATACATTAAAGGATCGCGCATGTGCATGTTAGGCGATGCCATATCAATTTTCGCACGCAATACTTTTTCGCCATCCTGGTATTTGCCTTCCTTCATTTCGGCAAACAAGCGCAAATTTTCTTCTACACTTCTTGAGCGATATGGCGAATCACATCCGGCTTCTGTCGGAGTGCCCTTTTGTTGGGCAATCTCTTCAGGCGTACCGTCGTCTACGTAAGCCAGTCCTTTTTTAATAAGTGCTACCGCGAAATCATAAAGCTGGTTAAAGTAGTTCGATGCAAATAGCTCATTTTGCCATTCAAAGCCAAGCCATTTAACATCCTCTTTTATGCTTTCAACGTATTCGGTATCTTCCGTTTCGGGGTTAGTATCATCAAACCGAAGATTGGTTTGACCATTATATTTTTGAGCCAGGCCAAAGCTTAAACAAATAGCTTTAGCGTGGCCTATGTGTAAGTAACCATTGGGCTCCGGAGGAAAACGGGTAAGAACGTTTCCCTGGTTTTTACCAGACCTTATATCCTCCTCGATAATCTCCTCAATAAAATTTAACGATCGTTCTTCGCTCATATTTAAAATAGGTGACAAAAGTAGTAAAATTCAAATCTACAGCCCAAAGTATCTTAGCTATTATAAAAATTCTTCTACATTTATACGCATGGGAACGTTAAACAGACCTATTAGAGTTTTAATTGCCAAAGTGGGGCTCGACGGGCACGACAGAGGGGCAAAAGTAATCGCTACTTCTTTACGAGATTCGGGTATGGAAGTGATTTATACCGGTTTACGCCAAACGCCGGAAATGGTAGTTCACGCGGCTTTACAGGAAGATGTTGATGCTATTGGCGTTTCAATACTTTCGGGCGCACACATGACTGTTTTTCCAAAAATAATCAAGTTAATGAAAGAATTAGAATTAACGGATGTTTTGCTCACCGGCGGAGGCATAATCCCTGAAAAAGACCAGCAAGTTTTATATGATATGGGCGTAGGAAAGCTGTTTTCTCCGGGTACACCGATGAAGGAAATTGCGGGTTATATAAAAGAATGGGCTATAGAGAATAGAAACTTTTAAAACACTATTTTTCCTTAAAAAGTCTCCATAGAAATAGCTATAACAATGAAAGATGGCGAGATTGCATTAAGAAAATTTGACACTTCGGATGAAGCTAGGCTTGCAGAATTAGGTAATAATAAAAAAATATGGGATAACGTTCGGGATTATTTTCCTCATCCCTATACTCTGGAAGATGCTAGAGCCTTCATACAATTAGTCCAAGCAGAAAATCCCATGACAACGTTTGCAATTACTTTTCGGAATGAATTTGTTGGAGTTGCCGCGTTAATTTTGAAGTTGGATGTTTATAGAAGATCCGCAGAAATAGGTTTTTGGATAGGAGAACCCTATTGGAATAATGGAATTACCTCGAAAGCCGTAGAACTGATAATTGAATTCGGATTTAATAAGCTTGACTTAATAAGAATAGATACAGGCGTATTCGAATTCAATAAGGCATCTTGCAGAGTTTTGGAGAAATGCGGATTTGAATTTGAAGGAATTTTTAAGAACTCGATTATTAAAAATGAAATAATTATTAATGAATTGAGATACGCTAAACTAAAGCAAGAGGCACAGTA
Source organism: Sphingobacteriaceae bacterium (assembly GCA_031382725.1). Classification (GTDB taxonomy): domain Bacteria; phylum Bacteroidota; class Bacteroidia; order Sphingobacteriales; family Sphingobacteriaceae; genus Paradesertivirga. The sequence goes on from JANMZB010000278.1 coordinate 5,000, forward strand.
AATGACTGGTTAACAGCATTAATATTGGTATCCTTTAAACGAATACGATCAAAACACCGTAATAGGATGCACTACCTTAATAATACTCACATGTTCGAAAATCTTCAGACATCTATTGTAAAGCGGATACTGACAATCACTATAAATCGTGAAGGTAAATTAAATGCCTTAAACAATACCACTTTAAATGAACTCCATCTTGCCCTAGTAAATGCGTTTAATAGCGCGGAAATTGATGGAATTATCATAACAGGAGCAGGTAATAAAGCCTTCGTTGCTGGTGCAGATATTTCTGAGCTGAGGGATCTCGACGAGGTTGGTGGTTACAATCTTGCAGAAACCGGCCAATCAAAAGTATTTAACCTGATTGAGAACGGCAGCAAACCGGTTATTGCTGCTATAAATGGTTACGCTTTAGGCGGAGGTTTGGAATTGGCGCTTGCTTGTCATATCCGTATCGCATCAGAAAACGCGCAACTCGGTTTCCCGGAAGTTTCTTTGGGTTTAATACCCGGATATGGCGGAACGCAGCGTTTACCAAGATTAATTGGCTCCGGAAGAGCCTTTGAAATGATCCTATCGGGAGATTCGATAGAAGCTGCAATTGCATATGAAATAGGTCTCGTTAATCGGGTGGTTCCAATAGAGCTTCTTCTAAGTAGTGCGAGGGTGTTATTACAAAAAATATTAAGCCGTTCGCCGATGGCTGTATCAGCAGCAATTCGAGCTATAAATTCAAGTTCCGACAAAAAAGGTTTTCAAACTGAAATACTGGAGTTTTCTAAGTGTTTTGGATCATCCGATTTCAAAGAAGGGACTTCAGCTTTTATGGAAAAGCGGCCGCCTGAGTTTCAATAAGCAAAAGAAGAGAAACCTTCTTACCGATAAATCGTAGAATTTTTTTCCCATGAAAATAATTAATTCTACATTTAGCAAAAAAGGAGCTATTTTAAATGAAAAGAATTTTAATAGTTGATGATGAAATAAACATTGGTTTATTATTATCTAAGTTCCTTACTCGTAATGGTTTTGAAGTAGCTACTTCAACAAGCGGCAGCCTTGCCTTAGAACTTCTGGCAAAAGACAATTACAATCTTGTGCTTTGCGACTTTCGTCTTGAAGATACCGACGGCAGGGAAATGCTTAAGAAGATAAAAGCATCTTATCCGGCTACAGGTGTTATCATCATCACCGGATATTCGGATATTAAACTTGCCGTTGAGCTGATCAAAATGGGGGCTTATGATTATATCACTAAGCCTTTATATCCCGATGAGATTTTAAATACTATTAATAAGGCTCTCGAGACTCAGGAAGTACTCTCCAAAACGCTTCCTCAAAACCCATCAATCCAGGTTGTTGTTAAAAAAGAGAAAAGTGCCGAAAACTTACCAGACGAATTCATTCCGGGCGAGAGTAGTGCTTCAAAAGAATTACTTCGCCAAATAGAAATTATTGCACCAACTAATTATAGCGTAATCCTAACCGGCGAAAGCGGAACAGGGAAGGAATCGGCAGCAAAGGCGGTTCACATGAAAAGCAACAGGAGAGATAAACCTTTTGTTGCTATGGATTGCGGCTCGTTAACTAAAGAATTGGCCGCTAGCGAATTTTTCGGTCACGAGAAAGGGTCTTTTACAGGAGCATTATATACTAAAATTGGCCACTTCGAAATGGCAAATGGCGGCACTTTACTTCTGGATGAGGTTGGAAACCTTTCATACGAAATTCAGGCTGCGCTGTTAAGAACGGTTCAGGAGAGAAAAGTTAAACGTATAGGAAGCACGAAAGAGATCGATCTGGATGTTAGAATTATAGTAGCAACCAACGAAAATCTTAGTGATGCAATCCAGAAAGGCCGTTTCAGGGAAGATTTATATCACCGCTTTAACGAATTCAGTATTCATCTCCCGCCTCTCAGAAAACGCGACAGAGATATCCTAACCTTTGCAAAAACCTTTTTAGACATCGCTAATAAAGAGTTAAATCGCAATGTTGAAGGCTTTTCGCAAGAGGTAATTGATTGCCTTTTAACATACAACTGGCCTGGAAATGTGCGCGAATTAAAAAATGTGATCCGGCGGGCAACGCTTTTAACCGAAGCGAACCTTATACAACTTAAGGCTTTGCCATTAGAAATATCGACATTTGCAAAAGTATCTGCCATAGAAACGGCAGTCGGAAACTTTCAAGTAAAAGAAAATAGCAGAGATTTGAAAAATGCTGCGCATGAAGCAGAATACGAAACTATTATCAAAGTATTAAAAGAAGTGAATTTCAATAAAACAAAAGCAGCTAAAATTTTGAATATCGACAGGAAAACCTTGTATAATAAAATGAAAGCTATTAACCTTGAATAAGAGGTACCATCGTGATTAGCCGCTTACTTTTCGACAAAAATTTCAAGAACAAATTTAACTTACCGCCGCAGTTTATCTGGACGGTATTTGGCGTTTGTATCCTTCCTATCGTCTTTGTTATACCTCAATTATTTTCGGGCGATCTCTATGCAAAACCTTTACAAGTAAATTCCGACCATTGGTCTACCCAGTATTTGCTCTACAATATCTGGCTTATCTTCGGTATCGCTGCAGCGATAATTACCTGCGCGCTTTCTTTTGTAGATTTTGTTGTAAAAAAAGATATTTCCACGCCAATTGTAGGCGGTGCATTAATTTGTGTGGCACTTTATGAGGCGTTTTTCCTTCTCCTCGAAAATAACTTTATAAGCCTTTCATTTAACTCTGCTAACGATATTTATCTCAAATGGTTTATTAGCCGTTTGCTTCATACACTACTCTTAACAGGAAGCGTTTGGTACTTTATTTCAATTGATAAAAAAAATATTCGCAGCCTTGAACAAAAACGACGTGCGCTTTCAGGCTTACTAATTATCTTTTTATTAGTATTGGCAATAGTAATACCTATCACATTTCATCCCAAGCAAATTGATGTACTTGTAAATCAAAACGACTTTATTACCCATCCTTTCGAGCTTGTTATTTTAGTTATTTACTTGATACAGGCATTCTGGTTGCTGCCATATTTTCTCATTCGTTTTCCATCACTGTTTACACGGATGATGGTTTTAAGTATTATCCCGGCAGCATTCGCGCAACTATTTATGGCCATCTATCAGCAGCCGTATGATAGCTTTTTCAACGCCGCCTATTTTTTACGTTTCATCAATTATCTTATTCCACTCTTGGGAATAAGTATGAATTATATTGATACAAGCCGAAAAGAAAAGAACATTATTTCAAGGTTAGATAACGAGATCAGAGAACGGGTTCTGATACAAAAAGATCTTGAACGAAGAGAGGAATTGCTGGCTACCGCAGAAAGCATTGCTCATTTGGGCAGCTGGGAATTTGATACACTTACCGGATCTGTAAAATGGTCGGACGAGGCTTATAATATTTTCGGATACGATCCTGCAAAAGTTTCCCCTTCACTGCGCCTCCAGGAGGAAATTATTTCTCCGCAATATCGCGAAAAAGTAAAGAGAGAATTATCATCGGCCGTAAGGAACAACACCTCCTATAATATTGAATACCAGATACAGCGCGCCAATGGTGATGTAAGATATGTACTGGCCCAAGGAAACTATGTTGGCCAGGATAAGAAGCTTATTAGCACCTTGCTTGATATCACAAATCTCCATGAAGCCTCGCAAAAACTTACCCAAAGTGAAGCATTATTACGCGAAGCCGAAGCAATATCACATAACGGAAGCTGGGAATGGTTTATCGATGAAAATTCTTTTTTCTGGTCTGATGAGTTGTTTAGAATTCATGGTTTACTTCCAAGCCAGAACAAAATAGACCTTGGATATTACGCAACCATTGTACACCCGGAAGACAGTAGTACGTTTTTTGATACGCTCGAAAAATCTAAAACTACCCGTCACCCATTTTCCTTAGAATATCGCATTGTTAAGCCTAACGGCGATGTAAGGCATCTGCTTTTAAACGGAAAATACAAAGTTGATTACCTTGAAAATGAATACCAGGTTGTAGGTAACACGCAAGATATCACCGAACTAAAAAACACCACTTTACAGCTTGATAAGAGTGAAAGTATTTATCGTACTATTGCTAAAAATGTACCCGACAGTGCAGTTTTTCTCTTTGATAAAAAACGGGAATTACTTCTTTCGGAGGGACCTGCAATTTCTAAAATAGATCCAACCGGTAGCTTAAGTCAGGGCATAACCATCGAAGCTATGTTTGGCGAAGACTATGAACGTGCCTTATCATTTTATGAGTCGGCACTCGAAGGAAATGAGAATCGCTATGATCAGATTATAAACGGTAAGACCTTCAAAATAACTTATAACCCTGTTTATAGTTCTACTGCAAGCGAAATTTTTGGGGTAATGATTGTAATGCATGACATTACTGATATTAAAAAGGCCCAGCAAAGTTTAGAAAGTAAAGTTTCGGAGTTAAACCGATCAAACAGTGAGCTCGAACAATTTGCTTATGTTGCTTCACACGATTTGCAGGAACCATTAAGAAAGATTCGTGCTTTTGGCGACAGGCTTCAAAACAAATACGGCGCCCAGCTACCCACTGACGGTATTGATTATATCAATCGGATGCAAAATGCGTCTGAACGGATGCAAACCCTGATTGATGATCTGCTTACATTCTCCAGAATCAGCCGTCCGAACGAAGATTTTAAAAAGGTCGATCTGCTTGAAATAATGAAAGGCGTTATGGTGGATCTGGAATTTACCATAGATAAAAAAAATGCCCGGATCGAAGTTTTAGGAAATCAAACATTGAGAGTAATTCCTTCGCAAATGAGGCAATTATTTCAGAACTTAATTAGTAATTCTTTGAAGTTTACCAAAGAAGATGTTAACCCTGAAATTAAAATTCAGGTCGAGACAATTAATGGTATAGACTTTGCCAAAGAATTTTTGCCGCTTAACCAGGATATTAGATATTGCAAGATCGAGCTGAAAGATAATGGCATTGGTTTTAACAACGATTATGCAGAAAAAATATTTACGCTCTTTCAACGTCTTCATACCCGTAACGAATATGAAGGCACAGGTATAGGCCTTGCAGTATGTAAAAAAATAGTTGAAAACCATTCCGGATATATTGAAGCAAAAGGTTCTGAAGGTGCCGGTGCGCTCTTTAATATTTTTATACCCTTAGATATTGATTGATGAGAAAGAAGAAGCTAATATTAATTGCTGAAGACGATGCTGATGATCGTCTAATGATTAAAGAGGCATTTCTGGAAAATAATATGCCTGCCGGGATTGTCTTTTTCGAAAATGGTGCAGAGTTGCTCGATTACTTATATAGTCTCGACGATGGTTCTGAAAGAACGCTCCCTGATCTTATTTTGCTGGATTTAAATATGCCCAAAATGGATGGAAAAACTGTTCTTTCTAAACTTAAAGTTCACAACTTATACAGTGAAATTCCAATTATAATTTTAACAACTTCCCGCTCCAAAGAAGAGGAAGAAAATGTTCTGGGAATGGGTGCATCTGGTTTTTATACTAAACCATCGTCATTCACAGAACTGGTTAACATTACCGCCGCTATTTCTTCAAGATGGATTCAATTAACTAAGTAGATGAGCGCTGTAAAGATTCTTTTAGTTGATGATGATGAAGATGACTTTGTTCTTACTAAAGACATTTTAAGGGAAGTATCAAACAGCCAAAATTACGAAGTAACTTGGTGCAGCAATTTTTCAGAAGCGATTAACGCAATGCTGAAAAGCCGCTATGATATTTACCTGGTTGATTATCGTTTAGGCAAACACTCAGGCATGGATCTCCTGAACGAAGCCATAAAATCTAATTGCACTGAACCTATCATTATGCTTACCGGCAAAGGCGATCTTAAAATAGATCGTGAGGCAATGCAGTTAGGCGCAGCAGATTATTTAATAAAAGATAATATTACCGCACAGAGTTTAGAGCGTTCTATACGTTATGCTATTGCTCACAATAAAACACTTCAGGAATTAAAAAGAAGTGAAAATAAGTTTCGCATCATCTTCGAACGATCGAAAGATCCAATGCTCATTACCAATCCCGAGGGTCAGATCATTGATGCAAACCCGGCAGCTCTTAATTTCTTTGAAACTACATTGTTGGAGCTTTCGAAAATGCATGTAGAGGCATTATATAAGAAAAAGGCTGACAGATCTGATTATTTAAAAGAGATAAGCTCGCAAGGGTCTGTTACAGAATTTGAGGTAGAAATGAAAACGCTTTCGGGAAAGACAAAATTTTGCAGCATTTCTTCTTTTATGCAGGTTTCTCAAAACGGTAACGAAGAACGATTCTATTCTACTATTCACGATTTAACATCCCGAATCACTCAGGAAAAAGATGCTGCTTTAACTGCTAAAATCGCGGCAACGGAACGCTTCGCCAAAAGCATTTCGAACGAGATACAAAATCCTTTATCCTATATCAATCTGGCTATCGACGAACTTTCGAACGTATTAAATAACGAGGAAGCTTTAATATTGGCTGATATTATAAAAGCTAATTGTGAGAAGATAAATGCGCTTACAACCGAACTAATACAAAGCACCGATTCCCCATATCTAAGATTAGTAGAAACTGATTTAAATTTGCTTATTGCAGAGTTGCTTGAAGAGCTTCTGCAAGAATTGGAAGTTAACATTCAATACGTTCCTTTCGAACAACCTCTTATTATAAAGGCAGAATCAGAAAAACTGAAGTTTGCACTCAAAAACATTATTATTAATGCGGTTGAGGCTGTCGATAAAACGGATGGCAAAGTGAAGATTGGATTAGAAAGACACGTAAGGGGTATACGGATCAACATAAAAGATAATGGCCCCGCAATTTTACCTGAAAACATTGATAAATTATTTGAACCGTCTTTCACCACCAAAATGAAAGGTATGGGCTTTGGCTTAACCAGCGCACAACGCATTGTTGATACCCATAACGGAAGAATCACAGTAAAAAGCGAACCTGGTTCAGGTACTATATTTAGTGTAACTTTACCTCTTCAGAACAATACTGCTTAATTTCTAACATTTTTAAGCAAAACCTGTTATGCCATTATAAAGTATGGCCACTTTATATAACACACATTATGGCATTTTTCAACTATAAGCAACGTAATAATATCCTTTTAATAATCCTCATTATCCTTGGAGCAGGAATTATTTATTCGCTTAGATACATTGCCGGAACTTTACTTAGTACAGTTGTGATGTATACCATTTTCCGGCCGATGTATCTCTACTTTATACAAAAGTGGAAGTGGAAAAAAGCTGCAGCAAGTCTGGCTGTAATAGTTAGCTCATTCATCATCATTATACTGCCTTTTATTGTATTGCTTTTAATGGTGATGAACAAAGTAAATGAATTTAGGCATGATCCCTTACGGGTGCAGTATATTGTAAAAAGACTTGATGCTTTCTTCTATAAAACATTCAGCCAGCGCAATCTGGTCGACAACGCTATGGATAAAGCAAGCGTGTACGCCACCGATTTATTTCCCTCGCTATTAGGAACGGCAGGGTCTTTATTATTGGGCGTTTCCGTAATGTATTTCCTTTTGTATTTCATGTTCAGGCACTATAAAAAGTTCGAAGATGGTTTAATAAGATATTCACCTTTCCGCGAGCAAAACGCTTTAAAGTTCGCCGATGAATTAAAAAATACCACGTATTCAAATGTATTAGGGCAGGGCCTTATTGCCGTTGTACAAGGGGCATTAGTTACTTTAGGATTTTTTATATTTAATATTCCCGACGCTCTTTTCTGGGGCGTGATATCTACTTTTCTCTCATTCGTTCCTTTAATTGGGGCAGCGCTAGTATTTGTTCCTGCC
>JANMZB010000302.1:0-1001 GCA_031382725.1 Sphingobacteriaceae bacterium
TACAAGTACAAGTACCATGGATCTTGATGAAGAAGTAAATTCGGATGATAGCACTGTGTCTGAAGCTGAAGATGAGGTCGTACGAGCCCTTGGGCAGTTGAATTTGTCAGTCAACCAAAGAGAAGCACGAAAACGTCGTCAAGAGCAGTACAATACAGCTCAACAATCAGCTCGAAGACTTTTGATAAAGAAAGTGCATCAAAAGCACAACTTTGCCTACTCAGTAAAACAGAAAATATCGGTTGTTCAAGAGGCAGAAGCTGTGTCCAACATTAAAGCTACAGCTAGACGCTATAAAATAGCGCCGAAACAAATTCGTAACTGGAGGGGTCAGATTTTCGATTTGCGTCAGAAGGCCGTAATCAATCCACATGCCAAGACAACAGGGGCAGGACCTGTTGTTGAATATTTTGATTTAGAGGAAAAGCTCCATAAGTGGATAGAGGAGCTGAGGCTTGAGGACATTCCAGTCCGTACCAACAATATAATCGCGCAAGCAATCAACTTGGATGAGACGGGTCAATTTAAACGAGGTAATGCGGTTTGTATTACTCGTTGGGTTTACCATTTCCTTGCTCGCTGGGATCTTTCTATCCGCCGGGTAACTCGTGTTGGACAGAAACTGTCAGGGCATCTGCAGAAGATAAAGGATGATGCAACGGCATCAATCAACAAAAAATTCTTACCTGGCCATACGATGCACGGACTTGATCCACACTATTTTCTGAACATGGATCAGACGGCTGTGTTTTTCTAAAGCAAGTCAAAAACATGTGTTGCTAAGAAAGGCAGTAAGACGGTATCTGCTCGCGACAGCGGCAGTGACAGCAAAAGATGCACAGTGGTTGTTACAGCTGCTGCTGATGGGACCAAATTGCCTCCTTTTTTATCTTCAAAGGACAACCGGGTAAAACCTTCGAGCAACAACTACGAAAAGCGAACATGGCTGCCTGTTACCAAGAAAACGGATGGTTTGATGAATCTGTTTTTCAAAAATGGAT
>JANMZB010000427.1:0-14276 GCA_031382725.1 Sphingobacteriaceae bacterium
ACATATAAATTAAATGTTATATAGGTAGTATTTGGGGTTCAAATGAAGCATTTACTGACTCTCTTTTTTATCACATATTCCCATCATCAGCAACTCTAAAGTAAGATTCACTAGTGAGAATAATGTGGTCAACAACTCCTATATCTAATACTCTCCTGCACTCTTCAGCTTCTTCGTTAAGTTATTATTAGGAAACTTCCAACAAGCACAGACCTTGATCGCAGGCCGTCTTGCTAGTTGGATTAGTGTAACCTTATCTAACAGATTTCACCATTTCTATATGTGATATTCCATCTTTATCGTAATGTTCTCCTTCTTCCTTAAAACCAAGAGATTTATAAAACGCTTGTAAGTACAGTTGAGCACCGATGCGAATATCTGGATCTCCAAAGGTATGATAACACCCTACTATCGAGGCTTCCATTAGTTTCTTACCAAGTCCAATTCCTCGATGTGTAGGTGCAATTACGACGCGCCCGATAGAAGCTTCGGGATAAGATAAACCCGTTGGAAGAAGCCTCGTATATCTTGCAAATTGATTATCAACATAATATAGCAGATGGTAGCTTGTTTGGTCTTTATTATCGAGGTCAGCGTAATAGCATTTCTGCTCCACAACGAATACCTCATTTCTTAATCGAAGTAATTCATACAATTCTGCCGTTGTAAGTTCATCAAAGTGCTTAATGACATATTGTTCTATCATAACATTAATTTATTAGCCATTTCCTTATTAACGTCTAGGTAATAAGAATTAGATAATGCTGTGGAATTTCTAAGTTAATTACTTCTCTAAATTTCCAACAACCGCAAACCCTGATAGTATGCAAGATTGCGAAGCAAAGGCTAAACCTGGATAGTTTCTTGTGCTAAGCCTTGTTTATAGATGCTTACCGTTGATAAGGTCGATTCTGTTGCAATTTTGTTACTCAAATCAGATTGCACACCCAAATAACTGCATTATTTTTGCAGTCAAAAAAAGCATAACAAAATCAAAAGACAGGCATATGGCAACAAAAGACGAAGACGGAAAACCTCGGAAGCTACGCAGCTCGCATTGGTTCGCGGGCGAGGATATCAATGCTTTTAACCACCGCGCGTGGCTCAAACCAAATGGTTTTTCCGACGAAGCTTTGCGCGACCGCCCTGTCATCGGAATTTGCAACACCTGGAGCGAGCTCGTGGGCTGCAACATTCACCTGCGCACGCTCGCCGAGTCGGTCAAGCGAGGTGTACTTCAGGCAGGCGGGATGCCATTTGAGTTCCCTGTTACATCGTTGTCTGAAACGCTGATGAAGCCCAACGCGATGATGTATCGCAGCTTGGCCTCCATGGACGTGGAGTCGATGATCAAGTCTCATCCCCTCGACGCCGTTGTGTTGCTGTCGAGCTGTGACAAAACCACGCCTGCGGTACTCCTTGGCGCCGCCAGTGCCGACATTCCGACTATACTATTAACTGGGGGGCCACAAATCAGCGGCCACTTCCGCGGCAAGCCGGTCGGCTCGGGCACCGACTTCTGGCACTACAGCTATGAAGTTCGCATGGGAAAAATGTCGGTCGAAGAGTACCGGGAATTCGAAGGCAGCCTATGCCGCAGCCAAGGCTTTTGCATGGAGATGGCAACCGCGATGTCGATGGCCGTTATCGGCGAGGCTCTTGGCATCACGCTTACAGACAACGCTTCCATCCCTGCAGTGGACTCGCGTCGCCAGGTGCTGGCCGAACGCACAGGCCGCAAGGCGGTTGAAATGGCCCTTAAGGGTGGGCTAAAACCAAGCGAGGTGCTGACCAAAGAAGCCTTCGAGAACGCCATCCGCGTGCTCATGGCAGTCGGCGGGTCAACAAACGCGGTTGTGCATCTCTTGGCGCTCGCAGGCCGTTTGGGTCTGGATGTCACCCTTGATGACTTCCAAGCTGCGTCAAAGATTCCAGTGCTCGCGAATCTGCGGCCCTCCGGCGAGCATTTGTTGGAGCCATTCTACCACGCTGGCGGCGTACCTGCCCTGATGGCGGAGATGGGCGATCTTCTGCATCTCGACCTTCCCACGGTAACTGGGCAAACGGTGCGCGAAAACATCAAAGGTCGCCAATCGCTGGATCATGATGTAATCCGCCCCTTGAGCAATCCAGTGTCCCCGGTGTCTGGCATAGCCGTGCTACGCGGGTCGCTTGCTCCCAATGGCGCCGTTGTTAAGCGGAGCGCCGCCGATCCTCGCTTGTTCAAACACAAAGGACCAGCGCTGGTATTCGAGCACGTAGAAGACTTAAACCGCAGACTTGATGATCCGGATCTCGACGTCACCCCCGACAGCATTATTGTCCTGAAAAATGGTGGCCCCGTAGGCGGCCCGGGCATGCCTGAATGGGGACACATCCCCGTCCCGGGCAAGCTGCGCGCGATGGGAGTGGAAGACATGATTCGGCTGTCTGATGCGCGCATCAGCGGTGGCTCACATGGCTTGATGATCGTGCACGTATCACCCGAGGCTGCCGTCGGCGGCCCGATAGCTGCGGTTGAAAACGGCGACATCATTTCCCTGGATGTAGAAGCGGGCCTGCTGGAGCTAGAGGTGGCACCGGAAGAGATCGCTCGTCGACTGGCTGCACGTCCAAAACATAAACCCCACTACCGCCGCGGTTATGAAAAACTCTTCCTTGACCACGTCTTGCAGGCGCATGAGGGTGCCGATCTGGACATACTTCGCAAGCTGCCCGGCGAACGTGAACCTGAACTTCCGCGCGGGCTTATGTCTGGCTGGATGCTCGGAGATTAATATGGATCAGAATAATATGGATATTCTCGACGAATTTCAAGGTGCGACGTCCGCCATCGTAGCGGACGCGCTTGATAAATTGGGCTTGAGGCAACAAGCTCGAGCCCTGGATCCGGCAATCCGACCCTTGTGGGATGAAGCCGTGGTGATCGGCTGGGCTAAGCCCGTGCTTGTGATAGCCGATACGTCCGAACCCGAGCGCCCTTACGACGGAGAGATGAGTGCGCTTGATAGCCTCGAGCCCGGCGACGTGCCGATGTTTGCTGTGGAGCCTGGGCTTCGTGTGGCTTCCTGGGGTGAGTTATTTTCCTGCGGGGCCATCGGCCGTGGAGCACGCGGCGCCATCGTGGATGGGCTCGTGCGAGACGCGCGCCAGATTTGCCAGCTAGGCTTCCCAACCTTTGCTCGTGGTTACACGCCGCTTGACACCTATGCACGTGCGATCGTTTCCGATTACAGCAGTGCAGCCACAGTGGGCGGTGTTTACGTCACTCCCGGCGATCTGGTGGTGGCTGACCTCGACGGCATTGTTGTGGTGCCGCGCGCGGCAGTTCGAGACGCATTAGAGCTAGTGAAGAGCAAACGTAAGCTCGAGGAGGGCGCACGCCAGGATCTGATCGACGGCATGCGTATTCGCGACGTGTGGGCAAAGTATGGCGTATTTTAAACAGAGACAACATGGCACGATTTACAAATAAACACGTTATCATCACCGGCGCCGCACGGGGCATCGGATTTGAAATTGCGCGCCAGTTTGCACGCGAAGGAGCAAAAGTGCGCTTGCTCGACCGCCGCCAGGATGACCTTGCGCACGTTGTGGCCACCCTGCGCGCTGAAGGAGCCGAAGCTACTGCGGTGGCAGTGGATGTTACAAAACGTGCCGACGTTATCGCAGCCATAGAAGCTGCCGATGCCGAGGCGCCCATAGACGTGCTCATCAACAATGCCGGGATCGCGCACGAAACTGGGTTTTTGGATATCGAAGAAGAGGAATGGCGTCGAACGCTCGACGTCAACTTGACTGGTGCATTCTTCGTCGCGCAAGCAGTGGCTCGTAAAATGGTGGCCCGACGTCGTGGAGCAATCGTTCATATGGCTTCGAAAAACGGACTTGATGGTGAATCCGGTTATGCCCATTACAACGCCAGCAAGGCAGGCTTGATTCTTCTAACAAAAACAATGGCACTTGAGCTGGCTCCATTCGGAGTACGCGTGAACGCTGTATGTCCCGGTTATGTAAATACACCACTTGCTACAGAGCTAGACAGTCCTGAAGTGACTCGAGCCTTTGCCGACCGATATATCCCGCAAGACCGCGTAGCCAACCCGCAAGAGATCGCACCCCTATTCCTTTTTCTAGCGAGCGACGACGCCTCATTCGTAACGGGTACACACCTCATAGCTGATGGCGGCCAACTAGCTGGCCAAAAGCCCGATCGAGCAACGCTGGCTCGGCTGGGGTACCCCAGCATCTAAGCCGACGCTTTTAATAATAATATAGAATGCGATTTAACGATACCTTCAAAGCCAATTTTTCCTTAACCGCTATTTGCATTATATGGGGGGGGTCTTATTTGGCCATAGGAATTGGATTAGAAACCATTCCTCCTTTGCTATTTACAGGTGGTCGCCAAATTATTTCTGGTTTGGTAATTTGTGCTTATTTTATATTAAAAGGTCAATTCAGAATAGAAAAATCTGAGTTGAGAATGATTCTTATTTCTGGAGGGTGTATTGTTTTTGTATCACAAGCATTGGTTAATTGTGCTTTAATGTATGTGCCTGGTGGCATCGCTGCTCTGCTGTATACTACTGTTCCGCTTTGGGTTATCCTTTTGAATGTTATTTTAAAAATAGACAAGCCCGGTAAAATGATGGTTGCCGGCATCTCTCTTGCTTTGATAGCAATGGTAATATTGTATTACGATTCCGCAAAAGATTTGCTAAAACAAGAGTACTTATTAGGTATTATCGCTATTCTGATTGCGAATATTTTTTGGGCACTGGGTAGTGTTCTTACTCGAAATATAGTGTTTAATACCAATCCTATTTTGGTGGCTGGTTATCAATTACTAGTATTTGGCTCATTGCTTTTTGGTGTAAGCCTTGGTTTTGAGTCTTGGGATGCAGTTTCAATTGATTCTTCTGCTTTTTATTCTTTGGCCTACCTGATAATTTTCGATCAACTTATTGCATATGTGTGCTATATATATGCCTTAAGCAAATTACCGGCAGGTATAGTTTCTATATTTTCTTATGTTAATCCAATCATAGCTTTATTTCTGGGTTGGTTTTTTCGAAACGAAAAACTAAGTCCCCAAACTCTAATTGCTACTTTTATAATTTTTTGTGCTGTATATCTCATTACTAAAAAAGATAAACAAATAAAACCGGAGGTTTAATTTGTTTTAAAACAGATGACAATAAAGGCGGTTACTAGTTTCAGTTTAGATTGCGGAGAAGCTCCGGTTTGGGATTCCCGCACTTCCTGTCTATACTTTTCAAATGCTAGCGGCAGAGGTATTTATAAACTTTCTGAAAATGGCGAAGTCGAAGAATTATCCGCAACTCTTCATGCTTCAAATCTAACTTTACATGAGAATGGTGGGTTAATTTTTGTAGGTTCAGATGGAGTTTCAATATTAACTACACAATTAAATCATCAAGTGATTGTTTCCCAAAATGGTGGAAATAAACTATCCAAATTAAATGAAATTATTGCTGATGCAAATGGCAGAGTTTATTGTGGAGAGGAGTGCTATATAGAAGGCGAGGATTATGAAACAGGATTTTTATATAGAATAGATGAAAGCAGAAATGTAAGTATTATAGATGATGGGTTTAATTTGGCAAATGGAATGGGTTTTTCTCCCAATTTAGATGTTTTCTATGTAGTCGACTCCGTTTTACACACTATCTATGCTTATGATTATAATCGTTTTACAGGAGATTTAAGGAACAAAAAAAAATTAATTAGTATACCAAAACAAGCCGGTTTGCCGGATGGAATGGCTATTGACAGTGAAGGATTCATTTGGGTGGCATTGTGGTTTGGAAGTGCCATTATGCGATTTGACCCTGAAGGAAAGCTGGAAAGAAAAATAGAACTTCCTTTCACACAACCTACTTCGATATGTTTCGGTGGCAAAGAAATGAATGATATTTTTATAACGTCAGGAGCCATGAAATGGAAAAGCAAATTAGCACCTTTTGGCTATAACTATGATCACTTTGGAGGAGGTATGGTATATAAGCTTAGGCAGGAGATTATTGGTAAGCCTGAATATATGGCTAAAATTTAGCTTCAATAATTTAGCATTCCATTGCATTTGATTTCCTTCTGCAAAATTTTGTATTTAATTGATATTTAGCTATTCACGGCAATAAGTTCGATACCAGGTGGGCGCACGAAAGCCTTTCCCAAAGAAGTTTATAGTTTAAGACCTTCCAATCTTTCCCAAAGTTTTCCAATCTGTCCGGTAACCCCCATCGCGGAAACTAAATGAAATTGCTCGATGTTGTTGTCGAAGGCAGTTTGTGCCAATAGAACCGGCCTGGCAAGGTGAGAATCAATATCCCGGCTATGATGAAGGCTGCTGCGTCTATGAAAAAATATTCTTAAGGCGAGAAAGAGTTGGGTAAAAGCCTTTAATTTATTTTGCATCTGCTTTTTAAACTGTGAACTTAAATAATTCAGCAACAGTCAAATTATATTCCTTCTCCAATTCCAATAACCTCTCTTGCAAGGTATAGTACAAGCTTAATTCATTCGAGTAATCTATTCGAGTAATCTGCCCCAGTCGCAGCGCCTTTTCAAGCATAGAAATCGAATTAAGACTATTAAAAATACCTTCAGTTTCAGATAGTGCCTGTTGAATTGCTACATACCTATCATAGATGCCCTTATTAAAATATCTATGTTCTATGCGGTGCTCCTGCAGTCTAAGCGAACTATATTTCAAAAACTGATTCTGTGCTGTAATTTTATTCTTATTCTCCCAGAGCGGGATGCTTAATCCTAAATGAAATCCCTTATAGCTTTGCCCAAGGATACTTTGTGAATGATAACCGGTCTCAATTTTAGGTAAGGTGAGTGATTTAGTTAAACTTAACTGCTGCCGGTTTACCTGAATATCTTTTTCGAAAGATTTAACTATAGGGTCGTTCGCCTCTATCAAACTATCCAACGTCTCGAAACCAGGAACGGGCTGGGAGGCCGGATAAATAGTATCTGTTATTGAAATTTCAACCCCGCCATTTAGTTCAGTAAGTCTGGTGCTAAGTTCGGCAACTTTTCCACGCTGCAAAATAAGGTCGCTTCTTACGGTAGCCAATTGAATTTTTATCTTATTCAACTCAAGAACAGTAGCATCCTTTAGATTGAACTTTTTCTGAACGTCATTATAAAGCTTTTCATTTATAGCTGCGCGACGGTTTAATGCCTGCTGCTTTTTGTTGTTATACACAAGTTCAATGCAAACCTTTTTCGCTTCCAAAAGCACTTCCTGTTCCACGCTTCTTTGCTGGTATGCATGTTGTTCAATTCTTGCGATTGCTACCTTCGAACGGTAGCCGTAAGCGGTAGGAAAATCGAGACGCTGAGTTACGCTGAAATCTTTTTGAACACCTGCGCCAGCCGGTGATCCATACAGGTGATCATATTCAACAAGAGGGTTCTCAGGCGTAATCCCCGTTTTAGCCGATGTGTTTTGTGCTGTCCAATACTGCTTACCTGCCTGAATAGTCTTGTTATTTACCCTTATACTTTGTAAAACAGCATCTGCTTGAGATTGTCCGAGCGCAATGCTTGAAACGCAAGAGATTATAGTGATGGTGATTAAATTTTTCATGCTTGCAAATTTTTAGACTTGACTAAATAATACACTGCCGGTACTACGAACAGGTTAAGTAGCGTGGAGCTTAATAAACCACCCAGGATAACCTTTGCCATCGGACTCTGTATTTCGTTTCCGGCTAAATCACCCGCAATAGCAAGAGGAATCAAGGCCAATCCGGCAGTAAGAGCGGTCATTAAAATAGGGCTTAAACGGTCGATGGAACCTTGCACAACAGTATCATACAAATTATGCCCTTCAGCTTCCAGAGTTTGATAATGAGAGACAAGCAGAATCCCATTCCGGGTTGCGATACCAAAAAGAGTAATGAAACCTATTATCGCCGGGATACTGATAATACCTGAAGTAATCCAGATGCTTAAAACACCTCCTATTAAAGCCAAGGGGAGATTTATCAGAATAATACCTGCTAATGAAAGGTTTTTGAACTCCTGATATAAAAGCAGAAATATGATTAGCAATGATAAAAGCGAAGAAAGAAGTAAGGTTCGGGATGCTTCTGCTTCAGCTTCAAACTGGCCGCCATATTCAATATGATATCCCTCGGGAAGCTTTATTTGTTTACTTATTTTTTCGGTTATCTCATCAACAACACCACGCTGATCTCTACCGGAAACATTCGCCGAAACCACAACTTTCCGCTGAACGTTCTCCCTGTTTATTGTGTTGGGCCCTGATGCAGAAACCACATCAGCAACATAGCTTAGTGGGATTTTATTCCCGTTTCCATCGTCTATTAGAGTGTTTTTGATATTGGCGATACTTCCACGGTTCTCCTCGTTTAATCGAACCACCAGGTCAAAGCTTCTGTCTCCTTCGTAAACGTCTCCAACCTTTTCGCCAGCCAATCCGGCATCTATAAACTCTGCAAATTGGCCGATAGTGATACCATATTTCGCCAGCATATCCCTGCGGGCTTTTATCTGAATTTGTGGTATCTCAACTTGCTGTTCTACGCTCAAATCTACCAGTCCCGGAGTGCTTGCGATGGCTGTTTTGATATCATTGGATAGGGTAAATAATTTGCCCAAATCTGTCCCAAAAACTTTAATAGCAATATTGGCTCGGGTTCCGGATAGCATGTGATCAATGCGGTGGCCAATAGGCTGGCCTATTGTGATATTTGCACCAGAGATTCCCGCAAGCTTTTCCCTCACATCAGCCATAAATTCTTCCCTGTCTCTTTCATCCAGGGTAAAAGGTGCATCAATCTCCGAAACGTTTACTCCCTGGGCGTGTTCGTCAAGCTCGGCTCGACCGGTGCGGCGGGTGGTAATTTTGATTTCGGGAACCGTCAACAAGGTTCGTTCTACTTGCTGACCTATTTTATTGCTCTCCTGTAAAGAAATGCCCGGCAAGCTGACTGTAGAGATTACCAGTGATCCTTCGTTGAACTCGGGAAGAAAACTTCGGCCAAAGCCAGACATGATGATCATGGATATTAGGAATAGTCCAATAGCAGACCCAATGAGTGCCTTTTTATACTTCAGAGCATGAGTGAGGCCTTTGTGATAGGATGCATTTAGATTACGTACCAGCCAGCTTTCTTTCTCTGCTTTTTGTAGTTCTGACTCATTGGTTAAAAGGAAACTACATAATACTGGCGTGAGTGTGATTGCAACCACTAAGGAAGCAAACAGCGCCACAATAAACGCAATTCCAAGCGGTGCAAGTAATCTGCCCTCTAATCCCGAAAGGAAAAAGAGCGGTAGGAACGCCGCAATGATAATGAACGTTGCATTAATAACCGAAGAGCGTATTTCCGTGGAAGCATTATAAATTACATCAAGAACCGGAGTTCTGTCTTCGATGGCTTTCAGAGCATTCTGCTTTAGTCTCCGATAAACGTTTTCTACATCTATAATCGCATCATCAACTAAATCACCAATGGCAATTGCCATCCCGCCAAGGCTCATGGTATTGATAGTAAGACCTAACCATTTCAATGTGAGGATGCTTACTAAAAGAGAAATGGGAATTGCTATTAATGAAATCGCAGTTGCCCTCCAGTTCATCAGGAATATGAACAGGATAATAACTACAAAGATGGAACCCTCTATTAATGTTTTCTGGATGTTACTTATCGAGGCATTTATAAAATCAGCCTGACGGAAGATTTTGGTATTGATATCGACGTCGGCAGGCAGTGTCTTCTTCAAATCGAGAATCGCAGCATCAATTTTATCGGTCAACTCAAGAGTATTTGTTCCGGGCTGCTTCATTACCGTGAGGATAACTGCAGGCTCTCCTTTTAATGCCCCGTCTCCAATTTTGACAGAAGAACCAATCTTAACTTCGGCCACATCGCTAATCTTAATAGGCAAACCATTTGAGGATTTGATAACGGTATTGCCAAGCTCTGAAATATTATTGGTGCGACCAATCCCCCTAACGATATACTCATTCCCAAACTCACTCATAAAACCACCGGCAGCATTGCTGTTCGCGCCTTCAGCAGTATGTAAAAGTTCTTGGATAGTGACTTTATAGGCCATCATTTTTTGTGGAGAAGCCAGAATCTGATACTGTTTGTATTCTCCTCCAATTACCACAACCTGAGAAACGCCACCAGTAGCCAAAAGTCTGGGCCTGATTGACCAGTCTGCAAGTGTTCTTAGCTCCCTAACATCAGTTTCTTTTTCAGTGACGCTGATAAGCATGATTTCTCCCATAATGGATGAGTTGGGAGCAAGTGCAGGCGCTGAGGCATTTGCGGGTAATCTTTCTGATGTAGCAGCCAGTTTTTCTGTTACTATTTGTCGGGCGCGGTAAATGTCGGTACCCCAGTTAAACTCGACCCAAACAATTGAAATACCCGCCGAAGATGACGAGCGAACCCTGCGAACATTTGAGCCTCCATTCAAAGCTGTTTCAATAGGAAAGGAAACAAGCTTTTCGACCTCTTCAGGCGCCATGCCATGAGCTTCAGTGAGAACCACCACCGTCGGAGCAGTTAAATCGGGAAATACGTCTACTTCCATTCGGGTAGCCGTAACAACGCCTGCAATAATTAATAAAGCAGAGGCAATTAATACTAACAGCCTGTTACCGAGTGCGGATTTAATTATATTATTCAGCATAATTTCCTCCTTAATGTTCGTGTCCGTGAGCCGGAACTACACCAGACATGGTAGCGAGCTTTATTTGATTGGCACCTTTTGTTACAACCCGTTCTCCTTCGGTTAGCCCTTTAAGTATTAATGCGGTTTCACCATCAGAGGAGCCCAGAGTAACTTCCCGTTTCTGAAAGCTTTCACCGGCTGTTTGTACATACACGTAAAAAGTTCCCTGCTCTTCAATCAGACTGGTTGTCGGAACAGAAATTGCGTTGGCGATTGGTGAAGATTTCAAGAACACATCTGCGACTGAACCGGAAACCAGGTTGCCGGGATTGTTAATCTCAAAAGTTACCGATACGTATGGCGAGTTAGCGGCCGTCTGTCCTACAGATATTAATCTTCCATTTAAATCACTGGTGTTAAACAATCGTTCTCCTGTAGCTGGGGTCAGAAAATTTGCTTCCTTAACCTGCCGTAATTGCGTAAAATACTGTTGAGACACATCAGCTTTTAAAAGCAGCTTTTGATTTTTACCAACGATAGCCAGCGGTTGGCCCATTTCCACGAACGCACCTTCGGTAACCATAATGTTTTTAATAAAGCCACTAATAGGAGACGTGATTCTTCTCCCTCCGGCACTATAGTTCTTGCTTAAACTGCTTAATTGAGTTTGTGCGTTTTGGTAGCGGAGCCGTGTTTCGCTAAATTCACTTCTGGTTATTAACTGGTCCTTGATTAGTTCGCTTGCACGTCTGTAATCTTCCCTGGCTTTCGCTAATTCAGCTCTTGCGGTTCTGATAGCAACATCCAGATTATTATCTATCGCACCTCCGCCTGAAATAGTAAATAAGGTTTGTCCGGCGCCAACTCTTACGCCTATGGCGTTTTGTCTGCTGGCAAATTTGACTACACCTGGGGTGTTAGCGACCAGACTCACTTCGTCGCCAGTGGCTCCGATTAGTGTGCCGGAAGCTTTGATGCTTTGATAAAAAGTGCCACGGGTAATGGGGGTATTTGCAAACTCAACTTTCCAGGCTTGTTCCTTTAGATAGGAGATTTCACCGGACGGAGCTTCTTCTTTTTGATTCGCTAAGGCAGTTTTAATGTCGGGATAGATAGTAACATCATTGATTATAATCTTATCTGTGTATTCCTTTGTTACGACATCAAACACTAATTGACCTTTGCCTGCTTTTACCGGAGAAAGCGACAGACGAAAAATACCGGGAGAACTTGCCTCGTTCACAGTATTCCTCAGTCCTTTTTCATCAACTATCAGACTTACTGTGATTTTGCCTTCTGTTAGCGGCTTGAAAGTGTCTCCCAGTTTTGTAAAATGAGCAGCGAACCTGCTTTCCGTTCCGACAACCAAGGGCTTAAACTCTACAAAAAATTCAGTCTTATCAGTATATAGCGTGTAGGCTAAAGATTCTAATTCTTCCTCTTTAGCGGTAGTGTCTGCCTGATTCAGCCTGCATCCTGAAACAGAAATGCTCAGGAACAAGACCAGGAAAAGTTTGTGTGTCATAACTTATTTATTAATGGTCGTGGGGCTTGCTTTCATCATGAGAATGGGGAGCAGCTTTACCAGCCGTGTCAATTTTCCCGCTGTCGACATTAAATTCTTCTTGTTTTGTTGGAACTGTAGTTTCTGCATGATCGTCATGCTTGCTTCCATCTTCATGCTCATGAGTCTTTTCATTTTTAGCACTGTTTGAACATGCACTAAGTATACTGCATACTATTGCAGCAGCAATTAATATCTTTTTCATTAGAATATATTGTTTTTAGGGGCTATGAAGCTATCATGAGCATATTCATCTCGGTTTGTGAGCGGTATGCTCATGATGGTTTCATATAATTAAATTTTGATGAATTATAAATACCGTAAAACGGTAAAACGGCTATGATAATAGCCTAGAAGGAGGGCCCCTTAGGGCAAAGCTGGAATAATAACAACTGAGTTTCAGAATATTCTTATCCGGCTTATAATGGATGGTACTAATTTTTATTGGTACGGTAAGGGTAGTATTGATAAATTCAGGAAGAATGTACATCACCTTTAGAAATTCAACTGCGACAGTTGTTCGCTTTATTATAAACTTGGTGATGCTTTCCTGATGTAGTGGATGGCTTATAGGATTATCTGAGGCAGATTCTTTCCCACTCGCCTTCTTGTGATGATGATGGCCATGGTTTTCATGATGATGTGATGATTCATGTTTAACAACAGCTTTCTTTGCGGCGCCTGATGTATTGTGATTGTGCGGAACAAGAATATGCGCCATCAGGATAAATCCTGAACAGTATAGCATAAATATGTAGAAGTTCCTTAAGGTCATTGCTTCAAATATAGTAATCGAAAATTTATTTATTTGTTTTAAATAGCGACCTTGCTTGGAGGTATATTACTTAAGAACAGGCAGCTAAAGCATTGAGCCCACCTTTAAAAAGGTGAGTTCGCAGATAGATTGAGAAAGTATATTGATAATATAGCTAAGTCAAAATTATATACATATCACAAGGAATTATATAAAGACTGACCGAACCAAGGATTATATATTTGTAAGTGATTAGAATTCTTTAAATATCTGCTATGGATATTCATATCAAAAACATGGTTTGCGGTCGATGCATATCCGCCGTGAAGGCAACTCTTGAAAATTACGGTTTACACCCTGTAAAAATCGACTTAGGAGTAGCAACCATTCAAGAAGATAATTTATCTGAAGATAAAAGGAAGCTTCTCGCTAACGATTTAAAAGAACAAGGATTTGAAGTGCTTGATAACTCCAAATCGAAAATCCTTGACAAAATAAAAAGTCTTATCATAGAAAAAATCCATCATCAGGAAAGACTTGATTTAAAAGTTAATTGGTCAGACCTTATTGCAGATGAGCTTAATCATGATTATAATTCCCTTAGTGCCTTATTCTCTGCGGTGGAAGGTATCACCATAGAACAATACATCATCAAGCAGAAAGTAGAGAAAGCGAAAGAGTTGATTTTCTACGATGAAAAAAACCTGAGCGAAATAGCTTTTCTGCTGGAATATAGCAGTGTTCAGCATTTTTCAACTCAGTTTAAAAAGATTACCGGGCTTACTCCTTCAGCATTTAAAAAGATGAGAGAAATCAATAAGCACAGGAAGCCGTTGGACGCCTTATAGCATAAACAATCTGTCGCCTTAAGGGTTCTCCTTTAGAAATTATATACATTAAACAAGAAATTGTATAAATACAGAGTTGCTTCCGGATATACCTTTGTATAATAAACTAATGTTATGAAAAAGATATTTTCTGTCTTCGCTTTATTCGCGACCATACTTATACAAGGCGCTTTCGCCCAAACATCAGCCGATAAAGACTCCAAAATTCTTGCATCCTATTATGCGGTAAGAGATGCATTAACTTCCGGCAACACAACCACGGCGGCAGCAAAAGCACAAGAATTGAAATTGGCTTTCGGGGGCGTTAAGTCCCCAGATATGAAGATCTCCTTGCTGAAAAATGCTGATTTAATATCTTCAGCTAAAAACATTAAAGCTCAGCGCGATGCTTTTGCGAACCTTTCTTCGGACATGA
>JANMZB010000452.1:0-1238 GCA_031382725.1 Sphingobacteriaceae bacterium
TTCGCATCAAGCTCCTTCGCTCCTATCTCATCACTGACCTTGGAATCCCTACCGACCCCGATACTGGGAAGTTCATCCCTCATATGGACTACACCTACCTGCTGGCCATCCAGTTCAACCCTGTCGTCTACAGTGGCGTATTCCCCTACTTAAGTAAGATGCAGGGACATATGCTACGGTTCCGTACACTTGACAACCATAGTACTTCTCTCAGTCGATGCCTTTCCATTGCACCATCCGAGCAATCAGTTACATTCATTTCCACCCAACAAAGTACTATCAACACCCGCCCTCCGGTCAAAGATCGAATACCAGCACCACGGACGACACCTCCGGCTACTATCAGCGTAATCACCCCTACTCTCGGCAACGCACAGCCTAAGATACATATGCCGACTTTCCATACCCCTTCCGACGAATGCCCCGGATATGGACCCCCAGCTGAACGCAATACTCGCACCACCGACGTCCAGGTCGACAATATATCTGTCTCATCCCGATCCTCTCGATCCAGTTCCAAGGCACGATCCCATTCCTCTAAGCACTTGACCAACCGGCATCCCTTCGCCACAACTTCCTCGGTTTCCCACCACCGTCACCTCGACGATTATGGGGCCACAGCCGACTTGCGTCGCTACATACCCCGCAACGAAATTGACCATGAATCCTTCTCCGAACGTACACGCATCCTACCACGACAAGCCCTCAACGTCCGCGTTACCTGGAACGGTGATACGTTAAAATGGCAGCAATTCAAATTCAACATCGAAGGATGGTTATACCAATCCGGTCTATCCTACACCCTCAGTCCACGTTTCCAACGCTCTTATTCCAAGGGAGGCTGGCCCTCCACACGCGCTTACGCACTACCGAACATTTGTAGCAAACAATTCGCGCACGACCAGAGTGTCTTCTATGGTGCACTCCGCACCGCTTGTCGGGATTGCCGTCCTGGAGCCCGATACTTCCTCGAATTCTGCGATCCCCCCGACGGCTTAGCGGTGTGGCTCAAATTCTTGGGGACATTCGACCACGGGGACTGCCTTGACACCAAAATTCAGGTCTACCAAAGACAAGCGGATACACTGTGGCATACTAACTTTCCTGGCGGACTTGAAGGGTTCTTGGAACACATCGCAAATGCACACGCTCAAAGGGATCGTGCCGACCCAACATTCCTGTTGCACTCTAGATCCACAGACTACCAATTGATCAACACAGTCAAAAACCGCTTAGCC
>JANMZB010000453.1:0-3208 GCA_031382725.1 Sphingobacteriaceae bacterium
AAAAGAATTCGATGCCATTAAATGGCGAAATAATGAGCAGGAGTTTGACACCTGGTGCGAAGGTAAAACCGGTTATCCGATAGTTGATGCTGGTATGCGTCAGTTGAACGCAACGGGTTGGATGCACAATCGCGTAAGAATGATTGTTGCCAGCTTTCTATGCAAGCATTTACTGATTGACTGGCGTTGGGGAGAAGCTTATTTTGCACGCAAGTTATTGGATTATGATATGGCAAGCAACGTTGGGGGTTGGCAGTGGGCCGCTGGAACAGGGAATGATGCAGCACCTTACTTTAGAGTTTTCAGTCCGGATTTGCAGACCAAAAAGTTTGATCCGGAAGTAAAATATATTAAAAGATGGATACCTGAATTTGATAACCCGTTTGAATATCCTCAACCTATTGTTGAACACAAGTTTGCCAGGGAGCGTGCCTTAAATGCTTATAAAATTGCCTTAATGAAATAGAATTTACGGTTGACTTACATCGAGAACTTTAATGTCGAAATCGAGACAAGAAGCACTTGGAATAATAAATGTTCCGGTATTTACATCTCTACTCCCGGCTAATCCATAGGCTAAACCAGATGGTATGAGTACGCGAATTGATCCACCACCTTTAATCTGAGGGACTGATGCAACCCAACCTTCAATCATATTCGATAAAGTAACTGTTATGCTTGAGGTGCCGTTTACTTCCTGAAAAACTTTTCCATTAAACAGCCGTCCGGTGTATTGCATTGAAAGAACAGAGTCTCTTGTAATAGGGCTTCCCGTACCGGGGTCGATAATCTTATAATGCACCCCTTCGGTCGTTTTTGTAAATCCAGTTAGATTATTGGAGGCTTTAAATTTTTCAATACTTATTTGATCATATGCCGGTAAACCGGCAGGATTTAAAACTTTTACTGTGTATTCTAAAGAGGCATTCCCCGGTACCTGTGCATTTCCATTTCTTCCAAAAGCCAGATTTGAAGGAATAATAATTTTCATTGAGCCTCCTCGAAATTTTAAAGAATCTTTCACAGCTATCCGCAATCCTTCGGGACCTAAATAGCCTAGATATTGGCCCGTTGCTCCATAACGATTGGCAAATGTATCGACACTTGCAAACTGCCCATCGAGCGTTTTGAAAGTATAAATTAAAGGGACCATATCTGTATATTCAACTGCTGCACCTGTGCCACGATTTATCGACACGTAATAAGTTCCGTTAGCACTCTTTTTAGCGGTTAAATTATTCTGCTTTAAATAGGCTTCTATCTGCTCATTGTCCAGCTCTTCAATAGTGTCGTAATCTTTCTTACAGCCGGAAGAAAACAATGCGACGATAGCAATAAGACAATACAATTTATATAAACTTGGTTTCATTTTGATTATTTGTGAAGACATCAAAGAAGTTCAATGTCAAAATCTAAAACAGAATTAGCAGGTATTTTGGATTGAGCTCGGGTGCCATATCCATAATTAGATGGTATGAGTAATCTAATTTTTCCACCCCTTTGGATTTTTTGAATACCAATAATCCACCCCGGGATAAGTTGACCTAAGGGAAACTCTACAGAAGGACTACTATCAAATATTTCCCCGTTCAATAGCCGCCCGGTATACTTTACATTGATTACTGTATTAGCCTGGTAAACTACATTACCTGTTCCTGGTTCAATAATTCTATAATAAACACCCTTGTCACTTTGTGCATTTGTAATATTATTAGCTGCGATGAAATCCTTTATCAACTGATCATCCTTGGCCACTTGCATTTCAAAATCCTTTCTCAATTGCTCTTCCATAGCCATCTGCCTTTCAAAATCAGATTCACTTTTTTCACAACCACTAATAAAGGCTACGCTAAATACTAAAATCAGAAATAAGACCTGAACTCTTTTCATACGAAATGCAAATTTATCTTTTTATAATTCAAAAACGAGTGATTAACGTTTTTTAACGTATTGTGTGCAAATCATATTATTCTATATCCTAATGTAAATCTCTCCGAAGTTTATAAATCTAAATTTTAGAAAGATTATACCTTTGCAACTAAAGACGAAAGTTCTGCGTCTTCACACACATAAACAGAACAATTAACACTCAACGTTGTAATATTGAAAATTTAAAGATTATGAAAAGAATTATTTTTTCTTGTATGCTCACCGGCTTTTTGCTGCTTTCAGCCTCAAATGTAAACGCACAATACAAAAATGCATTAGGGGTAAGGTTAGGCGATGCTTACGGTATTACCTACAAAACATTTATACAGTCTGATCGCGCTTTGGATTTCATTCTAAACGTTAGAAATCGTAAGAATCAGAATGATTTCAGTTTAACCGGTTTATATGAAGTTCATAATCCGATAAACGGAGCTGAAGGTTTGCGCTGGTACTACGGTGGTGGTGGCTCGGTCGGAAGTATCAATTATAAAAACGATAATGACGATCGGGACAACGACCTTTACCTAAGTGTCGACGGCGTTTTAGGACTGGATTATGTAGTTCCGGGTGCGCCGCTTAATTTATCATTAGACTGGAAACCAGCACTTGTTTTGACACCTTACACAGGATTTTATGAAAGAGGTGTTGGCTTATCGATAAGAATTGTTTTATAGAATTTACTTTATAAACCTATAAGGTTTTGAAACCTTATAGGTTTATATACCATCTTACCTACTCTGCGGCATATCATTTTTCACATCTACCACCGGCTTTTTATCCCGATTAGCTAATTCCCAGGCGGTATGAAAAACCAGCTTGGCACGCTTTACCAATAAAGGAAAATCGATCTTGCTTATTTCATCACTTTCTTTGTGGTAATCTTCATGCACACCATTGAAGTAAAAAATTATAGGGATACCATGTTTCGCGAAATTATAATGGTCAGAACGATAATAAATCCGTTCAGGATCCGCAGGATCATTGTATTTATAATCAATTTTCAGTTTGGTGTAAGTGGCGTTGGCTTCTTCGCTGATCTTATGTAATTGAGTACTCAACTTATCAGAACCAATCAAATAACAATAATCCGGGGTATTTTTATGGGCCGTATCCACCCGGCCAATCATATCAATATTCAAATTGGTAATCGTATTTTTTAATGGAAAGATCGGATGTTCCGAATACCATTCTGAACCTAATAATCCCTTCTCTTCACCTACTACACCCAGAAATAAAATACTTCTGGGTTGTGTTTTAATTTAATGTTCTTTTAAAATCA
>JANMZB010000462.1:0-1040 GCA_031382725.1 Sphingobacteriaceae bacterium
AATGGAGACCGGAATGCAAAAGTCATCAGCAGTGTCTGGGGATTAGGCGAAGGTTTGGTATCCGGAACTTTGGATTCGGATAATTTTACGATTACTAGCCAAGAGATCAAACGACATTTAGCTGAAAAAACCCATAGAGTAACTCTTGTTAATGAACATGAGGGAGGAACCAAAAAAATCCCAGTTGATACAAATAAAGTAAACTTTGCTTCTTTGACTGATGAGCAATTAACAGAAGTTGCCAATACTTTAGACCTTTGTTACAAATATTTCGGTCGGTATCAGGATATAGAATTCGCTGTTTTTAATGGCCGGATTTACTATTTACAATCACGACCCATCACTGTCCTCCACAAAATTGCGGACACTCGTGGGGAGTATAATTTATGGGACAACAGCAATATCATAGAGTCTTACCCCGGTGTGACTACTCCCCTTACCTTCTCCTTTATCAGTAAATCGTACGAAGGAGCCTATAAACTCTTCAGTGAATTTATGGGAGTAAGTCCTGAGGTGATAAAGCGAAACGAAAGGGTGTTTGCAAATACTTTAGGCTTGATCAACGGACGGGTTTATTATAATCTAAAGACTTGGTATCACATGCTGGCTATGCTGCCAGGATATAGCATCAATGCCCGATTTATGGAAAAAATGATGGGCGTAAAAGAACGCTTTGATATTCCTGAATCATATCTTTTATCCAAGGGAGCTGCCTGGTGGAGTATTTTTAAAATGGCTATTAAAATGTTCCAGCGTTTCCTCTCCCTCTCCCGAAAGAGAAAGGAGTATATGTATTTGTTGGATCACACCATCAGGGAATATAAGGCCATCGACTATGCAACTAGGAATGTCAACGAGCTGATGCAATTGTATCTCAATTTTGAAAAAAAATTATTGAACGAGTGGAAAGCTCCTTTGCTCAATGATTTTTTTGCGATGATATGGTTTGGTCTCCTGCAAAAGCAATGTGAGAAGTATATTGTTAGCGGCAACCCCAATATTCATAACGATCTACTTTGCGGCAGCAGTGATATAATATC
>JANMZB010000512.1:0-5028 GCA_031382725.1 Sphingobacteriaceae bacterium
ACTCAAATATACGCATAAAATAAATTTGTGCGTATAGTTAATTTTTCAGTAGATATTCTTTAAATTTTTCAAAGTCTGCCTTCATTTCTACTGCTTGCTTAGGTTTTCCTTCCAAGGCTTTTACCTGTTCCGGGATGATAATGCTTTCTTCTATTTTTCCCTTATAAACATCCGGAAACTTACATGGGTGCGCCGTCGATAAGAAAACTCCTGCGCTTGTAGTATCACCAGATTGCTTACGGTAGTTTTCTACAGCTAGCCAGGCAATCGCTGTATGCGGACAAACAACATAATTAAATTCCTCGAACACTTTATAAACAGCGGCTTCAGTCTGTTCGTCGGTATAACTTACCGCAGAAATTACTTTTTTAAGTTCCTGCAAATCGTCCCTGAAAAGGTTCATGATACGCACCCAGTTGCTAGGATTGCCTACATCCATTGCATTTGATAAAGTCGCAACAGATGGCTTGGCCTTATACACTCCGGTTTTGAAAAACTCCGGCACAGTATCATTAGCATTAGTTGCTGCGATGAACTGTTTTACAGGTAGGCCCATTTTCCAGGCTAGTAATCCGGCACCAATGTTTCCAAAATTTCCGCTAGGGACGGAAAATATTACATCTTTTTTCCCTTCGCGTTTTAACTGCGCATACGCATTGAAGTAGTAAAACGTTTGAGGAACCAAACGGGAAATATTTATTGAGTTAGCTGATGTTAAACGAAACTTTTCATTCAACTCATCATCAACAAAAGCTTGTTTAACCAATGCCTGGCAATCATCAAATGTGCCATCAATTTCAACGGCACGGATATTTTCACCGTTTGTAGTTAACTGTAATTCCTGAATCGGGCTAACTTTGCCTTTCGGATATAAAATTGTGACTTGCGTGTTCTCGACCCCTAAAAAGCCTAAAGCAACAGCACCGCCCGTATCACCCGAAGTAGCAACTAAAACGTTCAGCATCTTCTCGCCTTCTTCAAGAAAATAAGCCATAATGCGGCTCATAAACCGGGCTCCGAAATCCTTAAACGCAAGCGAAGGACCATGGAAAAGTTCGAGCACATAAGTGTTCTCGTCAAGCTTCACCACCGGAGCAGGAAAATTGATAGCATCTTCAACTATCGCCTTTAAATCAGCATCAGGCATCGCATCCTGCAAAAGGCTTTTTGACACCTTAAAAGCAATTTCTGTAAGAGTATAGTTCTCAATGTTATTGATAAAATCAGCATCCAATTGAGGAATTATCAAGGGCATATATAAGCCCTTATCCTGAGGCATGCTGTTAAATACGGCCTCTTTAAAATCTACTGCCGATGTTGGGTTGTTGGTGCTATATAATTTCACTGTGAATGATTTTGCCACGAAGGCACAAAGGCTCGAAGTTAGATGTGTCGCAAATTCTTTGTGTCTTGTGTCTTAGTGGCTATATAAAATTTTGTTTCTCTTGCTTGTGGCTATTTCAATCTAGTATTCTTGGCCCATCCGCATTTACCCCTGATGTATAAACTTGGCTGCCAATATTAAGTTTAGATAAGTGTTGCTGTATCGCCTGTGTTATTCTCGCTGAAGTATCCGCATCCCTTGTGAACGCAAAAACCGACGGCCCTGAACCTGAAATCCCAAAGCTAAGAGCGCCATTTTCCATAGCAATTTCTCGCATCTTATAAAAATCAGGAATAAGGATTGAACGAACTGGCTCCACCAACACATCCTTCATACTTCGGCCAATCAAATCCAAGTCTTTCATAAATAAGCCTGAAACTAGGCCTGCAATATTGCCCCATTGAACCACCGCATCTTTCAATAACACTTTCTCACGAATCATTTTTCGGGCATCACGAGTTGGGACATCAACCTCTGGAAAAACAATTGCGCAATGAAGGTTTCCCGGATACGGCAACTTGATAATATCTAATGGTTCGTAGCTTTTTACCAGGACAAATCCCCCCAATAGGGCTGGCGCAACATTATCCGCATGACCAGTTCCGCAGGCTAATTCCTCGCCCTTCATCGCAAAAGGAACAAGTTCCATTTTACTCAAAGGCTCGCCAAGCATAGCATTAATTGCAAATAAACCAGCCACGGTGCTTGCAGAACTTGAACCGAGTCCGCTGCCGATAGGCATTTGTTTGTGCAATTCAACTTCAACTCCCACATCGGTTCTCCCAATATGCTCCAGATAATATTGAACGCTCGCACTAACCGTATTTTTTGAAGCATCAAGCGGAAGGCGACCATCATCACCCGTAATTTTGGTAATTATAACCCCAGGCTCAGAACGCTTGCGCATAATCACTTCATCACCAGGTGCGTCGACCGCCAGGCCTAGGATGTCGTAACCACATACCACGTTAGCAATAGTAGCCGGGGCAAAAACTCTGATTGACTCTTTCATATATTTTAGTCTGACAGTCCGTAAAGACGGAAAGTCTGACGTTATTGCTTACTAATTTTTGTCGGAAAGTCCGAAAGACAGACAAGTCCGGTTTGTTAGTTATACTTATAAAGCATCCGGTTTAGAACACTTGTCTCCCTCTCCTCTGGAGAGGGTCGGGGTGAGGCTCCTTAAAAATAATTCGGATACTGCGCTCCCACGTTTACAATATCTGCAAACACACCCGCCGCAGTAACCTCGGCACCAGCACCAGGGCCTTTCACAACCAAAGGTCGCTCTTTATACCTGTCGGTTGTAAATGAAATGATATTGTCGCTACCCGAAAGCATATAAAACGGGTGATTTTCATCCACCATTTGCAACGAAACCGACACCTTGCCATCTTCAAGTAAGCCTATATATCTCAACACATTTCCACTGCTTGCAGCTTCAGCTTTCAACTTTTCGAAGAATTCATTATTCTTTTTTAATTCCTCATAAAAAGCCTCAACGCTATCCGCTTTTAAACACGATTCAGGCAGCATACTATCAATTTTCACTTCATCTGGCTCCAACTGGTTTCCGGCATCACGAGCAAGAATCAACATCTTACGCATAAAGTCCATGCCGCTCAAATCATCACGAGGGTCAGGTTCGGTGTAGCCTTTTTCCTGTGCCTGCTTCACTACATCATGGAAAGTAACATCTCCTTTAAAATTATTGAAAATGAAAGAAATTGTTCCAGATAGTATGGCTTCGATGCGGATTACCCTGTCGCCGCTAATCATCAAATCCTTCAGCGTACGCACAATTGGCAAACCCGCCCCTACATTTGTTTCATAGTAGAAATCGACACCATGCAATTGAGAAAGCTCCTTGAAGTTTTTATACTGACTGTAAGAAGACGAATTTCCAATTTTATTACAAGTCACTACCGAAATGTTGGCTTTAAAAACCTCCTCATACATAGAAATTGGTTTTAAACTCGCCGTATTATCAACGAAGATTGCGTTTGGCAAGTTCATCTCTTTCATTCGTTCAACAAACGTGGCCAAATTAGCTTGTTCTCCCTCACTTTCTAAGGTTTCATTCCAATTTGACAACGCAATACCGCCCGGATTGAAAATCATTTTGCGGCTGTTAGTAATTCCCACTACGTTAATAGCAACTCCGTTTTGAGCCTGTAGAAAATCCGCATGCTCCTGAATTTGACGAAATAAGGTAGTTCCGATATTACCAGTACCTAAACAGAAAATATTTAAGTTCTTCTTAAGTTCAGTATAGAAGGCATCATGTACAGCATTTAATGCTTTTTCAAGGTCACTCCGAGAAATAATAACTGATATATTATATTCTGAAGAGCCTTGTGCAATGGCCCGTACATTCACACCATTTCTACCCAATGCATGAAACAGGGTACCAGATATTCCGGGAGTCTGCTTCATATTCTCTCCCACAATTGCAAGAGCGGCTAAGTTGTCTTCAATTTCAGGGAGCTCAATTTTCTTTGCATCCAATTCAAGTTCGAACTCCTGTTCAATCAACTGCTTTGCTCTTACCGCATCAGCCGGATGAACCGCAAAAGTAATACTGTGTTCCGAAGAAGATTGAGTTATAAGGATAATGTTAATTTGCTCGCGCGATAGTAAGGAGAATAAGCGGCCGCTAAAGCCTGCCTTCCCCACCATCCCACTTCCATGGAGGTTTAAAACACTTATTTCATTAATAGAAGAGATACCTTTAATCGGGTGCTCCCCTTCACGGCAATCATGGCGAATAACGGTGCCCTCGAAATCCGGCTCAAAAGTATTCCTGATAACAATCGGAATTTTCTTTAAAAACGCCGGAATCATAGTTGGCGGGTAAATAACCTTCGCACCAAAATAAGACAGCTCCATTGCTTCGGTATAAGAAAGCTCCTTCAGCGGGAATGCCTTCTTTACCATCCGCGGGTCAGCGGTCATCATCCCATTTACATCGGTCCAGATTTCTATCTCTTCCGCGTTAAGCGCAGACCCTATAATTGCAGCAGTATAATCACTTCCACCTCTCCCCAAAGTAGTTATCTTCCCCTCATCGTTACTTGCAATAAAGCCGGTAACAAAAATCAGCTTGCCTCGATTTTCCTCATAAAAATTCCGGATAAGCAGTTCAGAAACTTCAGTCTGAATTCTGGCATTCCCGTAAGAACTATCAGTTTTAATTAACTCAGAAGCGTCTGCAAATACGGCTTCGCCTAAATGTTGTTCGGCAATTTTACTCACCAGAAATGTAGAACACCTTTCACCAAAGCTTAAAACTAAATCACGGGTTTTCGGTGTCAATTCATGCAAACTGGCAACGCCCTGAAGCAAATCTTCCAACTGATTGAAATACAGTTTAAGCTTTGTAAGAACCGGATTTTGTCGCGGCACTTCTAACAAAGCCTTAACAACTTCAAAATGTCGATTTTCAAGCTCAGTAATAAACTTAGAAACATCTTCACCTTTCGCAGACATGTCGGCTGTTGAAACAAGCAGATTCGTAACTCCGCTCATCGCAGAAAGCACAACTACCGGACTTTGGCGCTCAGACTTCTCACGCTTTAGGATATCAATCAGGGTGCGGATACTTTCTACCGAACCAACCGAAGTACCACCGAATTTTAAAACCT
>JANMZB010000272.1:0-4025 GCA_031382725.1 Sphingobacteriaceae bacterium
GGAATCTATGGTGAGCTTCATCGCTTTATACCCGTGCTTGCAAAACTGCAAGGTGCCAACATTACTCAGGTGGATGTTAAACACCATGCCCGAAAATTTGGATCTTCTAAATATGGGCTTAACAGAACGTTTAAAGTAATGGCCGATTTGATAACCATGGTTTTCTTACGGAAGTATCTTCAAAAACCAATGCATTTATTTGGTCCGCTAGGTTTCATTTCATTTGCTTTGGGTGCTTTAATTAATGTTTATCTCTTAATCTTGAAACTCGCAGGACATGATATCGGCGGCAAGCCCCTACTCATTTTAGGTCTAATATTTCTTTTAGGTGGAATTCAGCTTATCACAATTGGCATTTTAGCCGAGATTAGCATGCGGACTTACTTTGAAGGAACCAATAAAAAAACATATCAGGTACGAAGAATAGTTAAAGGAAATGAAGAAGCTCTGGAAAGTCGTTAAAACTCCTCTCAAGGTAATTATTACCATTGCTCTCATCTATGTCGTATTTCAAAAAATAGATTTTAATGAGATAAGGAGGTTATACTTAACCAGTAACATATTCTTTATTTTTCTTGCTTTACTGGCCTACTTTTTTTCGCAGGCAATTTCCTCCTGGCGATTATTAAGCTTTTTAAAATCAATTGGAATTGATGTCGACTTCAAGTTCAATTTCAAACTCTATCTGCTGGGGCTTTTCTACAATATTTATGGAGGAATTGGCGGCGACGGCTATAAGATTTATCTGCTGCGAAAACGCTTTCAAAAACGTACCAGAAAGATAATCTTCGCAATTTTATTAGATAGAATAAGCGGCCTTTGGGCGATAGGCTTTCTTTTCGCCGCTTTAATTTTAATGATTCCAAGGATAGAAATTCCGTGGTATGTCATCATTCCGGCCTTAATCACCGGGACGTTTATCTATTACATTATCCTGCAAAAGTTCTTTGAAAGTTATAACCGTAACTTCATAAAAGCCCATTTAAAAGCAATTGCTGTGCAAACTTTGCAATTATTAAGTGTCATGTGTATACTCCTTTCTCAGAATTTTACCGGTAAATATTCACCTTATCTTTTCAGTTTTCTGGTCTCATCTATAGCAGCCATTGTTCCTATTGGAGCCTTTGGTTTTGGTACGAGAGAATATGTAATGGTGCATATCTCGGAAGTATTTGATATGGTGCAGAGCCTTGCTGTATTTGTAACCTTTACTTTTTCAATCTTATCAACCCTCGTTGCCTTATCAGGACTTTGGTTTGTATATCGAACTAAGGAGTTTGAACCTCTGCCAAGCGAGGAAGAAGCAGAAACCTTTGAATCTGAAGCCGATAAATCTATTGGGGAGGATGATGCTAAATCTGTTTAAACCACTTGTGAAATTCCTTTAAGCCCTCACTCAACTCGGTGCGGGGATGATAATTTAACAGGGCTTGCGCTTTTGAGATATCCGCGAATGTACGGGGTACATCTCCCGGTTGTTCCGGAAGACGGTTAATGATTGCTTTTTTACCACAAACCGTTTCGACTGCTTTAATCAGTTCATTTAAAGAAATCGTTTTATGATTGCCCAGATTTATAATTTCGAAATCGGTTTTGTCATAATCAATTGCTGCGATTACACCTTTTACTGTGTCGCCAACGTAGGTGTAATCTCTATTCGTAGTACCATCCCCATAAACCGGGATTGGCTCGTCGTTCAAAATCGATTTAAAGAATTTATGTATGGCAAGGTCGGGGCGTTGTGCCGGTCCGTAAACGGTAAAAAAACGTAAAGCTATAAACCTGATTCCGTATAATTTGCTATACACATGCCCCAGCATTTCGCCGGATAATTTTGTAGAAGCATACGGACTAATTGGTAAAAGTTTTTCTTCTTCCGTCCATGGCACATTTTCATTGATGCCGTAAACGCTACTCGACGAAGCAAAAACGAATTGTTTTATTTCCTGCGCTTTCGCGAATTCCAGAAGCGTTTGCGTTCCGCTTACATTTACATCCTGGTAAAGTATTGGATTTTTAATACTTGGGCGCACACCCGCTTTGGCTGCGAGGTGAATAATTACATCAATGTTGCTTGCCTTTTCTAAGTCTTCCGTTTTCCGGATGTCCCCTTCAATAAAACTAAAGTTTTCGAAATTCAAGAACAGTTTTAAATTCGATTCCTTTTGTTCACGCGAGTAAAAATCATCGAAGTTATCTATCGCGGTAACTTTATATGTTTCCAGGAGTTTCCCGATCAGGTTGCTTCCAATAAAACCGGCCCCGCCTGTTACCAGTATGTGCTTCATTAAAATAATTAAGGTTGCAAATCTACATTAATTTTGAATGTGTAGCGGGGAGAAGAAGTTGGCAATTTCACGCAAAGCCGGGATGAAGAAAGCACGATAAGGTTGCAAAGTAAGAGATTACCTTAGCGTTCTTTGCGCCTAATCTTTGCGCACTTTGCGTGAACCCTTAATTTCCCACGCAAAGCAGGAAAGAAAAAAAACGCAAAGCTCGGGAAGTAAAATGAAACTGATTAATTTCGCTTTTTCAAATTAACTTAACAAATGAAGATAGTCATCACCGGTGCCAGTAGTGGAGTAGGGTTTGAAGCTGTAATCGAATTGATCTCAAATTCAGAGCATGAAGTAATTGCGCTCGCCCGATCAGAAGATAATCTAAAACGTTTGCATAACATCGCAAAGTCTTTAAATCCGGATTGTAAGCTGTACCC
Organism: Sphingobacteriaceae bacterium; assembly: GCA_031382725.1. GTDB lineage: Bacteria > Bacteroidota > Bacteroidia > Sphingobacteriales > Sphingobacteriaceae > Paradesertivirga. The sequence goes on from JANMZB010000272.1 coordinate 2,717, forward strand.
TGCCAAATTCGATATTGTACATGATGACTACGCCACCTTAATAAGCTTTATCGAAAATCGAATAGGCACAATAGATGTATTGATCAACAATGCCGGTGCGCTAATCAATAAACCATTTGAAGAAACTACCGAACTGGATTTTGCTGAAATGCTGCAAAGTAATTTGCTGGGGCATGTAAATATGATTCGGAATTTGCTGCCTTACCTGAATGAAAATTCACATGTTGTAAATATTGGCAGTATGGGAGGATTTCAAGGGAGTGTGAAGTTTCCGGGCCTTGCTGCTTATTCCGCAAGTAAAGCAGCCTTACACACACTTACCGAATGCCTGGCCCTGGAATATACCGAGCGTAAAATAAAATTTAATTGCCTGGCTTTAGGTTCTGCGCAGACCGAGATGTTAGAAAAAGCTTTTCCCGGTTATGAATCACCAGTAATGGCTTTTGAAATGGGTAAATACATTGCCGACTTTGCTTTAACCGGCCATAAGTTTTTTAACGGAAAAGTTTTACCTGTGGCTGTTAGTACTCCTTAAATTCGCAATCATTTATTTGTTCGATCAGAAGTTAAAGGTTGCCCGTGCTCGGACAACCTTTTAATTTATCCTATTTTTTATCCATCAAAAGAATTTCGTTTACAATAATTTCTGTGAAATATTTCTTTACACCAGCAGCATCAGTATAGCTTCTTGAACTCAACCTGCCTTCAATGCTGATCTCACTTCCTTTTTTCAAATACTTTTCAGCAAGTGCGGCATTCCTATCCCACATCACAAGATTATGCCATTGTGTTTCTTCGATCTTTTCACCTTTTTCATTTTTAAAAGAAGAATTGGTTGCGATAGAAACCTTAGCAAGTTTCTTGTTTGTTGCAGTTGTTTTTACTTCTGGTTCGTTACCTAAATGACCTACCAAACGAACGCTGTTTCTTAAATTACTCATGTTTTTAATTTTAATTGATTTACCCGATTAACGAACAGTGATATTCCTTCATCACCGACGATACAAAAGTGAGCATTGCCGAAAAACTTAGCCGGAGAGTAGACATTTATAAACGTGTATAATCGGGTATATACGGATAAGTGGTGGTTAGTGGGTAGGTTTGTAACTAAAGGATTGGGATATTTAGTTAAAAGGCATTGTAAAAGATCGACCATCGAAATTACCGCAGGTATGCGGCCATCGCACAAGCCAGCACAGACACTATTTTTTGATTTGCCCAGCCGAATCCAATCCAACGGCTGCCTACAAACTGACCGTTAACGATTTACCCCAAACTTTGGCCAAACGGTTTTAAAATTTAACTTTAA
>JANMZB010000575.1:0-5940 GCA_031382725.1 Sphingobacteriaceae bacterium
TCCCTGAACAAGAGATATGTTGAAGAATGATTAATACTCCTAGTAAGAGCTCCCAACACAAATACAGTTTTATAATAAAAAAATTAACATAAAGTTAACATTCAGATCGAATCATTATAAAAATCTTAGCGTAGAAGGCACATCACAATATTAATGTTCATACTTAACTGCATTTTCAGTTCTTATCACAATGCTAAAATTCACATTCCAACAGCAGGTTCTTGCTGGTTTTATTTTGACTTTATTTTTCGTCTGCAGTGTCGGGGTACTGGCTTATATCCGGATCCACGAAATGGAGGAAGATAACAAATCTGTCGATCATTCTCAGGAGATCATCAAATTTGCAAACACCGTACTTACTAATATCGTAAAAGCCGAAAGCGACTGTCGTGCCTATGTTACCACAGGCAAAGATCTTTACAAAAGTAATTACAACGAGTCTCTTAGTCGTATCATACCATCCATTGAACGCCTTAAATCTTTAGTCCGTAAAGATGAGGATAAACTTAAAATAGCTAAAGAGCTTAAGTCGAATGCATCAGATAAACTTTTTTCTTTAAGTAAGATTCTTTGGGCTTTTGATATGGCCGGACTTGATTCTGCCGTAACAGAGATGAATGCTGATACCTCTATGCAGCTCATCGAATCAAATATTAACGATATTATAACTAAGGAAGCACACCTTTTAGCCGAGAGTCGCCAAATCAGTAAACAGCACGCAAATAATACGATTCTGCTATTTTTTGTAGCCCTACTACTCATCTTATCCCTTTTATATATGCTTTTTAGATATATAAAAAGGACTTTTAATCATCAGAGACTTATCAAAGAACGTACAAATATCGCTAATGTGAGGCTTTTGGATTTATTTGAGACCACGCAAATGCAGGCAGAAGAATTGGAAGTCCAGCAGAAAGAACTGGTAGAAATTAATCATGCTCTTGTTGAGCAGAAAGAGCAGGAGAAGATAGCCAGGGAAGAGGCAGATAAAGCCAACCAGGCGAAAAGTGCTTTCTTGGCGACAATGAGTCACGAGATACGAACACCGATGAACGGAGTTTTGGGCATGGCTTCATTGCTATCCGATACTTCTCTTAATAGAGAACAGCAAGAATATTTGGAGATCATAAATACCAGTGGCGAGAACTTGTTGTCTGTAATAAATGACATTCTTGACTTTTCGAAAATTGAATCAGGAAGCCTGGAGCTTGACCCCTATAGTTTTGATCTAAGAACCTGTATAGAAGATGTGATGGATATATTTTCTGTTAAAGCTTCTGATGTTGGCCTTGACTTGATTTATGAGCTGGATTATCTCATTCCAAATCAAATTATTGCAGACGGTTTGCGCTTGAAGCAAGTTTTAATTAACATGGTTGGCAATGCCCTTAAGTTTACAAAAAAGGGAGAGATATTTATTAATGTGCAGCTTCTTGAGCGGTTATCTAATGATGAAATGATACTTGCCTTCGAGGTTAAAGATACGGGTATCGGCATTCCGGCCGATAAACTTTCCAGGCTCTTTAAAGCTTTCTCTCAGGTTGACTCGTCAACTACCCGAAAATATGGGGGCACCGGTTTAGGTTTAGTAATCAGTCAGAGGCTTGTAGACTTGATGGGTGGCAATATTTTAGTAGAAAGCGTTGAAGGGAAGGGAACAATCTTTAAGTTCACAATTAATTGTCAGGCGGCGGTTCAGTCGCCCATTAAAACTTATGTAAATGATAATATTGGCGGATTAGAGGGGAAGCGGATACTGGTGATAGACGATAATGAGAATAACCGGAAGATTCTTGAAAGGCAGCTTCAGCACTGGAAATTAGAAGTGGTAACGGCAATGTCCGGGGCTCAGGCATTAGACAGGTTAAAACTTTCTTCTGATTTTGACCTAATAGTTACTGATATGCAGATGCCAGAGATGAATGGCGTGGATTTGAGTAAGAAAATTAAAGCCTCATGGCCGCACTTGTCTATTATACTACTGAGTTCTATAGGCGACGAAACGCGAAAGAACTATGAGGGCTTATTTTCGGCAATTCTAACCAAGCCGGTAAAGCATCAGCCATTTTTAAAAGCGCTAAAATCAGAACTTAGACAGGCAAAGGAACCTGCGCAGCAGGAGAATAATGCCGGCACAGCATTAAAAGAAGGATTTGCGGACATCTACCCTCTTGATATCCTTGTTGTAGAAGACAATCTAATTAATCAAAAACTGATTCTCCGGATTTTGAGCAGACTTGGTTATGATCCGCACCTTGCCAATAACGGCCTTGAGGCTTTAGAAAAGCTGGCGATACGATCTTATGATGTCATCCTGATGGATATGCAAATGCCCGAACTCGATGGGATAGAAACTACGATCAGGATCAGAAAGGAATTTAACGAACAACCCCATATTATCGCCCTAACTGCAAATGCAATGTCTGAAGACAGGGAACGATGTAAGGCAGCCGGAATGGATGACTACCTGTCTAAGCCGTTACATATTGATGAGTTATTAACTGCTCTCAAAAAGCCTCGGAACTTGCAAGTTTGTTATGCTATTTGATGCTAATTTTGAACAGCGAATCTCTTTTCACCAATAACCAGTTTTTGATAAAGAGTTTCTTCGACTGTTTGGAATTTTAGGTAGATACAAAAAGATATTCTTAAGCATCTTAAAATAATACTCAGATTTATTACGGTTTACTACAATAAGATTAATTACAAAAAGACATTTGTATTTTAAGATCCGTTTAAATAGTAACGTTTTATAATTTCTAATAGTAATATCGCAAAACAAATTCAAGTCGTTTATGAAGTCTTTTTTTATCTGAGATTGTAAAGTCAAGCTCGATTGGCTAATACGTTGTTCCCTATCATGAAACAATCTGGAATTGGGGTCTACTGCGATCTTGAGTCCATGGTATAGAGTCCGCTGGGTATAGTTTCTATCCTCGCCGTAATGAAAAAAAATGGGATCAAATCCACCAACAACTTTAATGCATTTTTTGCTTAGAAGCCATCCTGCGGCATTAACAAAGGAGGTTTCAATTACGGGTAAATCATCTATGTTTTTAAAAAGACTATTGGTCAGATATCCTCTTATATCAGATTTTACTAAATATTCTAAAAAATAAGCATCGAGAGCGGTTCCGGCTCCATTTAAATGAACAGGGCTTATTATGCCGTAATCTGGATTTCCTGTATGAACATTAATTAATGATGTCAAAGTATCCGTTTCAACCCAGGCATCCTGATTAAGAAGGAAAAAATAATCAGCATTATTTTTAATGGCCTCTGCAATTCCCAAATTGTTTGCCTGCCCAAAACCTAAGTTCTTCCCAGTTTCAATTAGCTGAACTTGCTTAAAATTTGTTTTGATGAAGGAAATAGTGGTGTCTGACGAACCATTGTCAATAACAATGATTTGCGTAGGATACAAACTATTAATTAAACTATTTAGACACTTATCTATCCACTCAATTCCATTATAAGTAACGACTATAGAATAAACCGTTTTCAAAGTAAAGCCCTTAATTATTAATACTAAAGTGCACAAGATACTACATAAGCTTAAAGGACATATTGAATAGACTTAAAATAACAGTAACTTAACATAGTAGCTTTTTTCCAATTCTATATTTGTGATTGGTTAGCTGCTTAGAACTTCACAAATATTCTTCGAAAGCAAACCGTATCTAATATTTTAAATCCGCACGATGAAACTGGACGAAAGTGTTCAAACGAAATGGAAAGAAATAATAACACCTGATAACAATATTTTCAGTATCAATCTAAAAGAAATATGGGAATATAGGGACCTGCTTTTAATACTTATGCGCCGTGATGTTTTGTCTATTTATAAACAAACCATCCTGGGCCCTTTATGGTTCTTTATTCAACCAATTCTTACTACTGCTACTTTTGTAATAATCTTTTCAAGGGTTGCAAAACTATCAACAGCAGGTTTGCCACCAGTTCTTTTTTACATAAGTGGTATTGTTATGTGGGGATATTTTTCTGAATGTATCCTGCGCACCTCATCGTTTTTAAAAGACAATACAGGTATTTTAAGTAAAGTATATTTTCCCCGGTTAATTGTTCCGCTTTCATTGGTGTTAACCAATCTGGTTAAATTCTCCATCCAAATATTACTCTTTTTTATTATTTACACCTACTTTGTAGTTACCGTGGGAGGCATACACGCCAACTGGTATTCTTTACTTTTCCCGGTTCTGATTTTGCTTATCGCAGGCTTAGGCTTGGGTTTTGGAATGATCATTTCATCGTTAACCACCAAATACAAAGATCTGGTTCACTTAACCACTTTTGGTGTACAATTAATGATGTACACTTCAACAGTAATCTTTCCATTATCAGGATATCAGGACAGTAAATACAAGCTTCTGATTATGGCAAACCCCATGACGGGTATTATAGAAGCCTTTCGTTATGGCTTTTTGGGGGTGGGCGAGTTTAGCTGGGGGTTGCTGGGATATGATGCCGCTTTTATTGCCTTCTTCATGATTATAGGCATTGTTACTTTTAACTCCATCGAACGAAATTTCGTTGACACTATTTAGATATGGCAGAAGATATTTTACAGGTTGAAAACGTATCAAAAATTTATAAGCTCGGTGAATTAAATACGGGTTCTTTAAGTACAGATATACAGCGCTGGATTCATAAGATGCGAGGAAAAGACGTTTCTATCGAAAGATTAGCTGAAGTAAATGATCGTAGTAAAAAAAGCGATTCTAAATATGTTTATTCGTTAAACGATGTTAGTTTTTCAGTTAAACGTGGTGAAGTTTTTGGCATTATTGGAAAAAACGGAGCCGGTAAATCTACCCTTCTTAAGCTTCTTTCTAAAATTACAAAACCAACCAAAGGCTCTATTAAAATTGGTGGGCGCATCGCTTCCCTACTTGAAGTAGGTACAGGTTTTCACCCGGATTTAAGCGGCCGGGAAAACGTTTTTCTAAACGGTGCTATTTTAGGAATGCGCAAGAACGAAATTAAAGCCCGCTTTGACGAAATAGTCGCTTTTTCTGAAATTGAGCGATACATTGACACCCCGGTTAAACGATATAGTTCCGGGATGTTTGTGCGCCTGGCCTTTGCGGTAGCGGCGCATTTAGAACAGGAAATTTTAATTCTCGATGAAGTGTTAGCTGTTGGAGACGCTGAGTTTCAACAAAAATGCCTTGGCAAAATGGAAGACGTTTCTAAAAACCAAGGCCGAACAGTTCTCTTTGTAAGCCACAACATAGCAGCGGTGAAAAGACTGTGTACCAGTGCGATGCTGTTAGAAAAAGGGCGACCAAAACTAATCGGTTCTGTAGACTCTGTTATAGAGGCATACCAGGATTATGGCGTAGATTTAGAACAAGGCGTTAGATCTAAAATACCAGGCAATAGCAAAGGTTATTTTACAAATTGGAAGTTAGAAGGGCAAACACCACAAGATTTGCATACCTGCTTTTCAGGAGAGAACATCCAGTTTGTTTTAGAATTTAAAAACAATACTTATTTACAAAAGTGCCAAATCTTTTTGAGGCTATTGTATGACGAAGGCACCACGTTAATGCTGATACGAAGCCACGAATATTCCGTTTCGGACTTATCTCTTGAACCAGGCACTTATAATTTTAAATTCAATACCTCCTTACCCATTAAAACCGGAAAGTACGACTTGCAAATGGCCTTTGTATGCCATGGTGAAGTTATAGACGAGTGGGAAACCAGCACGAAACTTAAAGTGTTAGATAACTTTGAAACCTTAACACAAGATAGCAATTCAGGAATTCTTAATGTAAAAACAAGTTTCAAGTACGAAGGTGTGGATACATTAAATTTATCGTATACATGATATCCATTGTTGTTTGTTCTATAAACCCGCAAAGTTTAGCTAGTTTAAAAGTTAACGTACAGGAGACGATAGGCGTACCTTTTGAA
>JANMZB010000582.1:0-1238 GCA_031382725.1 Sphingobacteriaceae bacterium
GGTAGGGAACAGGGAGTTCATGCGATTTATATGCAAGGAATTAGATAGACCCCGCGTCCCCGCTGCTGCCTCGATAGGGTTTTGGAAAGGGGTACCCCCGTTATCCTGTCTGGCTCTTCCATAGATATCTCGTACCTCCTAGCTACGGGGTGAACGGCAGTCTACGGCGAGCGTCCGGATTGTTGTCGTTTGGCTGCGTTTCGTTCGCTCCCCCGATTCTGGAATACGTCAAAAAGGTCTTCGCAGGACTGGGCAAGCCTTTTTCGTGCCTCTTGCCGCGATTCGACCGCAGCTGGCTTTCGATCATCGTCAGATTGTTCCGCCGGTCCCTCAATAGGGATGTGTTCATCCCTGGATCCTGTACAGTCGATGATTGTTTGGTTTGGCATTTCATTGTTGGGCGGATTCTTGGTTGGGGGTTGACACGGTGATGTTGAGGGGATGATGGCTCCGTGATCCTTCCTCTTGGGCTTAATCCGGATGGTCCCTTCGCCTACATCTGGGAGCAATGATCGTACTTCTCGAGGTAGGCGTACACGGGCGTGGGGCTGGATCTTTGCGAGATCGTCCAGTACGGGTCCTATGGTGGCCTTCTTATCGGTCCGACTCATGCCTAGGATCTTGCAATGGTACATAGGTGGTAACTTTCCTAAGAATCGCGGATCGATGAAGCCATGTAGACCTGCCGGGAGTATTCTTAGTAGGACAGTCATACCGTCGATTTGTCGCTGAGGATCATCCAGGGTAATATTGAGGAAATCGTAGTACTTACGAAATAGCTCTCCGATCTTTGTCCGGGTAGCGACGTTTACCGATGTCCACTCCTTATTCTGGTCGGTAGCCCGAACGCTGATTTGTCGAAGGCATTCCAATGCTAGGATGATCCAATTACTGTACTTTTGCGGAGGGAATGGGCTTGGGTTGTCGTCTCGTTCCATGAGGGAATCAAATTCCTTCCCATATACATCCTTCATACCCGTATCCCTTGCGAACCTCTTCCATGCTTGCTTCGTGCATATGGTTGATTCCTCCGGTTGCCTCATAGCCTCAAGGGAACTGTCCTCAATGAGGGAGTTCCATCCTTTATCTTCCAGTTGGTACTTCAGTAGTCTTGCTTGGATGAAATGAATGGTGGCTGGGTGGTCGAGGAACGATTTGAATTCGGGAGTCATATTCATTTTTAACACTTCTAACATATGTAGTTTGTCAGCAGTGGTGCTTTCGTAGGCTTCCTTGTA
>JANMZB010000584.1:0-1399 GCA_031382725.1 Sphingobacteriaceae bacterium
AGCCAAACTATGACCTGGTACATCTATTTCTGGCAATACATTTACAAAGCGTTCAGCGGCATAACGAATAAGTTCTTTAATGTCTTCGTGAGTATAAAATCCGCCATAATCTTTTGGCTCGCTGGGTAGAGGTTTGGAAAAGGTACCAAAGTCACCGACTTTATTCACCCGCCATGCGCCAACTTCCGTTAATTTTGGTAGGCTTTTAATTTCGATACGCCAGCCTTCGTCGTCTGTTAAATGAAGATGGAGTAAATTGTATTTGTACTTTACCATATTGTCGATATACCTTTTTACTTCTGCTTTGGTGAAAAAATGTCGGGTTACATCGAACATCAATCCCCGCCAGGCAAACCTTGGGTAATCGGTAATATTCACACAAGGGATACTCCAATTGGATCTTTTCACCAGTTTACTACCTTCAATTTCTTTGGGGAATAATTGAAGTAGCGATTGTGTTCCATAAAACAGGCCAGCAGGCTTATTCGCTTTTATGATAATTGATTTTGGGCTTATATTTAAGCGGTAACCCTCATCTCCGAGAGAGACATCGGGCTTCGCATTGATTTGCAATTTGATGGTAGCATTATCCTCTTTCTGGCTGGTTTTTACCTTAACGCCAGTGACTGTACTTAGTCTGTTCTGTAGCATCGAAACGGTTGAAAGAATGTCAGGAGCATTTGCCGATTGAATGGTAATTTCTTTGGGAAGGGTAAAATTGCCTTCACCCCTTGAAACTTCGACGGGCTCGGGTATTATGGAGATTCTTTTATTTAAATCCTGAGCGAAGGCCGCTACACTAAAGAGGGAGATGCTCAATGCGGCTAATAGTGATTTGAAATTCATCGTAGTAGATAATAGATTTTAAATAAGATTTTCTTGAAATGTATTTTTAAAAGAGATATTCTAAAGAGTATTTTTATTTGAATAACACTTGCCCTGTCTCACTATCGAGAATACTAGTAGAGGTTCCTACAGGGAGTGTGAGTGTAATTTTTTTACCTGACTTGAGTTTAATATTCCGTTCTCCGCCCTCTTTGGAGTGTATCCCCAACAATCCGTCTCCAGCATATACAATATCAGAAGAACTAGTATAGATATGGGCACCAGTCTCAGCGATAAGTGCTTTCAACAATTGAGTATCATAGGAAGGGAGGGCAACGTACCAGGAAGTATGATCTTTCAAGGTTTTTTTGGCTATAGCCACTTTATCTGAAGAAGAATAGCGCCCGTAACTTTTTACCTTATCATCGGAGACAAAGAATAAAGGTTTTACCTCTGCATTGCTCATACTGTATGAGAAAGTATCCTTTGTTAATTCAGCGACAGAAATTTTTGGCGAGCCTTTTAATTCCAGTTTCTCCACCTTCATATCTGTAAGACTTGAGATCCTTTTGAT
>JANMZB010000588.1:0-1439 GCA_031382725.1 Sphingobacteriaceae bacterium
TGGACGCGGACTCTAATTTTTCTTTAAGGGCCCCAATTTCCTCTTCTAATTGGGCTTCGTCTGTCTCTTCATCCTCGTGATCGCGGGCGATCCAACCGTTCACGTTGAAAATTGTCGGGTCTAACTTATCGCCTGGTACCATTCCTTTTACCGCATACACGTCTGAAGCAATATCTAAATACTTGTAGGGGTGCCTGTTGCGTGTCCGGTCGATGAACCGTCGTACTACTTCTGCTTCTGGTAGAATGAGTGTTGCTGCGAGGATCGTTAATGTCTCCATAACTTCTTCCGGCTTCTTAGTTGCATATACCTTATTCTTGACTTGGTTAACCGCCTCCTTTACGAATGCAGTTGGGAGACCGCAGCTTCGTCCCGTCCGATAACTGCATGAGATGGAGTATGGTGTCTCCGATTTTACCGGGATTTGGACCGACTCCTTTCGATGTGGCTAGCGCATGGATATTTGTCTGTAGTATCTCTGCTCGCATCGATCGTGTGATTACTTGGTTGGTCTTCGTCATGGAATCTTGGAGTTCTCGCTTTCGTTCCATCGTCGCGAGCATGTGTGTCCTGATTTCATTTACGTCTGCGTTCATCGGGCCTTCTTTTAACCGATCCGAAGACATCCATGTCCTGGGAGTATTGATCTCTTGGCATTTCTCCACATGCAATAGCTTGGCTCTTAATTCGGTCACCCGGGCGATTGTTTCTGTGGTTTCGGACACCGGTGTGCGCGACACGTTCAGCATCTCATCGAATCTCGCAACCACTGTTCGTTGGGTCCATCCCGCCGCGCCGTATTCATGTATCCTAATATTTGCGGTGGTCCGGAGTGGTATGACACTGTCCACCGTCCCATGGGTCGGTTGCCATGGCTCAAATGGTTCTTCTGTTAGGCGTGGTGACAATAATATGCATACCTGATCTCCCGGGGGAAACATCCATTGTCTTCCGTGTGCGCTAAGGTTCATTACCAGTGGCCGATTGTTAATCGGGGTAATTAGACCGTAATACACATTCGGTCTAGGATCCCTGTTGTTTGGATCGTCGATTTGCTGATCAGTCATGGTGGCTGTTGGATGGGTTTGATTGGTTTCTGTGCTGTATGCTTCGATGATGGTTGTGGTGGATCGCGCACGTGACAGTATGGTAGGTATCCGCGGTTCGGGTTGAATGAGTAATATTAACGCATAATATCTTCCGGTGATGTACTACCATATACCTTCTGTCGATTCGTTTTCCTTCTTGTGTCGCATGGGGTTTCACGGTAGCCAATGGATCAGGGACTCTGTGTCTCGAGCGTCGGCCGAACATTCATGTACCTGGATACTACAGTGGGTCAAGTACTTGCGTTTTCCTTGATGTGTCAGCGTAGTGCGTTTCTTTCGGCCAGGTAGTCGAAATTGGTGAACGTTTCGTCTAGAAGTACTCATATCGTA
>JANMZB010000592.1:0-8298 GCA_031382725.1 Sphingobacteriaceae bacterium
GCGGCGCGTCGCGGCGGCCACGCATTGCGATTAACCGCTTTGCTGAACCTTTGGGAACTCGAAGCTTTTTTCAGAACCGTTGTCAAACTTTACTTTAGCTGTATACACCTGGCCTGCTACTGGAGTTAACGAGAACGTTCCCATTCCTGCATATTCAGAGCTGAATTCAGCAACTTTTTCTGAACTGCTGTTGACTACATATCCGGTAGCTTTTTTGCCTAGTCCATCTGCACCTATTACCTTAAACCCTATTTTTGAACGAATGCCACTTACAATATTGCCGCTTTCGGGGAAAAATTGAACATTAATATCGCTTGAAGTAGCCTTTACAGGGATAGCCTTTTTGACCGTGGTTTGAGGGCCTGCCTTTGTAGATGTATTAAGGATACTCAGCGAATTTCCTACGGTAATTGTCTTATCAAAAAAGAAACCTTCGTCAAAGTTTCTCATCCAGTTGGTGTACGCTCTTATCCGGTAACTCCCTTCTGCAAACGACTCTGAAAGTATAAAATCTCCCCAGGCTAATCCTGCTGTTACAGGAAGTCGCAAAGACTTTTTTAAAGAATCATTTTCATTGATAAGCTCTACATAAAGCACTTTGCTTCTGTTAGACAGCTGGTTGTTTTCTGCATTTACAATATAAGATTTAAACCAAATGGTATCTCCTATTGTGTAATAGGGCTTATCCAAATGAAGGTGGACTTTCTCCCGTATGGTAGCTTCATTGTATCCTTCCAGTTTAGATAGTAAAGCTTTTAAGGGGTCTTCTTCCGTGATGAATCCGAAACATAAAATAGAAGAGCAAAAAATGGTGAGGTAAATAAGGTAACGATTTTTCATAGTAAGTATAGGGTCTGTGTTTGTAATATTAAGACCAGTGAAACTAACATTACCGCTATAAGATTTAAAAAATCTTGTATTTTATTTAATTACTATATTTCCACGTTTAAATCCCAGATTTCCATTCAAATCATTCCCCTCAATTACAATTGAATACTTCCCCAAATTATCAGCAGCATAGAACTTTAAAACACCAAGTCCCTCCTTATTTGTAATAAGGTCTGGCTCCCAAAAAATGGTTGAGCGGATATCAGTCATATCGGGAATGCTTTCTGCTTTATACTTAGGGCAATAAAACTTTCCTGGCATAGAGAAAGCCAAAGGGCGGTATACATAGGTACCTACAGGCTTTCTTAGAAAGGGGCCAGCCCCGCCATACGTAGTTACTTCAATAAATGCGAAGTTATGTGGGTTTGCCTTAGGATCAATAAATCTAAACGTGTACCACGCCGATCTATTAGTCATTACTTCAATTCCAGCAATTTCTTCAGCATCATAACTTCTCAGAAACTGCTCCATTGTTCGTCCTCCGCCGTATGGTCCAGAATCTATTCCATCGATAATCAGGTGCGCCTCCTGGTCTCTTATAAAATAGTGAAATCCACCATTTTTCAGTGCTTTCAGCCTGAAGCCCTTAACTCTTTTCTCCAGCAAGTCCAAAAGCGTTGTGCGGCCGGCCTTCTCCAATTCCTCTTTAGTTATCGTAAAATCCGCTTCTCCCGGACCATTTAGATTTTTTGACCCCTTAATTATCTTTTTTCCCGTAATAACTACTACTTTCAGGACATTGCCGGTAACTTTATCGCTGCCTTTTCTTAATTCTATTTTCTTATCTACCTGGCTCAAACTACTGGTATCTATATTTACATACCAGGGCTTAAGTCTATGTGCTGAAGCAGTAAAAACAGGCGGAACAAACTCCTCTACTTCGATATTAACATTAAAGCTCTTCCCTTTTTTATTCCTCGTCTGAATGAAGAATTCTGCCGTATTTACCGGAAAAAGTTCATCAAAGTAAAATTCACCCTGTGCGTTTGTAAGTGTATCCCTGACAAAGGATGGCTTATGAGAAAGCAAATTTACTCCTGTTGCAGAAACAGGCTTATTAAATGCATTTGTAACTTTTCCTTTTACTAAATACGTCGGCTCTGCGGCATATTGAGGATTCTTATATGGCTTGAAATTTTCTCCCCAGTCGAAACCCGACCATCCCTGGGTTAAAAGCAAGTGATCCAAATCGTGCCATACCTTAGCCGTCCTGAAATGCTGCATATAATACCCGGGATCTTCAATTGTCCCTTTTAAATCGGATGCAAGAAGTATTTGATTCAGGATAGAATAATCAGACAAGCTATCTGTCTTTACCTGATTATCATCAGTTATTGCAACAGAAAAGCTTCCGTGTACAGGATTCCCATCTTTATCTGATACTTTAATTTGCAGCGAAACACTATCTCTTGGCGAATAACAAGGTTTTGTCAATATTGCGCTAATCTTCAAATCATCCGCGTGCTCAATAAAAACGATACGCTCGCTTAAGGCAATTTTATCCCGTCCGGCGAGGGTGAAACGTGCAATCCCGGTTGGGAATAAACTGGTAGGGATTTTAAATTTTAAAACGCTTTGGCGGAGAGTGAATGAACTTCCAAAACAAATAACACCTCTGGCTTGTCCAATTAAGAAATACGTTTTGGAAGCCGCAACTACCTCAGGTGTTGCCCGAATGGTTATTTCGCAACTATCACTAACAAACGGGTTGTCAACTCTTAAAGAAATTCCTGTTATTTTAACCAAGGGCAAAGCATATGTTTTTTGTTTTCCTCCCGGCAAATCCATTTTGGCAAAGTAGCTTTCCCTTGGTTCGGGGCGAAAATCAAACGAACCCATTCCTTTGTGAGATGAATCAAAAGGACAAACTTCAAGCAGCTTGCTACTGTAAATTTTACCAGATACTTCTGCACTTGTTCCATCCTCATTCAACGCTTTAAAAGCTATCCGAGATAATATGCCAGCCACCAAATCGCCTCCCTCAGGCATAAACTGCAGATCGATACGATCGGGTTGATTAACGGTCAATGGCACAAGTAAGGTTCGCTTAGGAGCACTCTTCCTCTGATCCCTTATAAATAAATTTAACCGTTTTGTATTTAATTGCTCCGGTAGATCTACATTAAGATCTAGCAGTCCGTCGGTACTTGTTTCTACATTGCTTCTGTTCCATGTTCTTTTATCGTCGGCCAAACGAATTTGTAATTCCCGCAAACCAATGGCGGACTGGTCAACTTGTCGAAGTTTGATTCCCAATTGCATATTATCCTTCCCCTCTCTCCTGACAACCCGCGCAGTATAGTTTACCAGCCAATCATTTGCTTTAGCATTTCCAATATAAAAAGGCTTTTTAAACACATGCGTATCCCCAAAATTCCGCATCCAGGTAGTGTAAGCCCTTAAAACGTATCCGCCGACAGGCATTTCTAATTCGTTTAAGGTAATTTGACCTACTGATCGTCCGCGGGAAACCGGCGTAATAATCCGTTTCATAACAATATTACTGTCATTCGCAATTTCAACATATAGCACGCCACTCTTTTCAGAAGGCTTTAAGTAAGACGCTTCAAACAAATAAGCTTTGAACCACAACGTATCTCCGGCAGAATAATTTGGTTTATCTGTTTGGAGATATAGCTTTTCTATAGAGTGCTTCTCGGTAAAGGAGTTTATGGACGTGATTATCGAAGTCAAGGAATCTTTTGTACTTCCCTGTGCCAGGGCATTGCCAGAAAATCCTAAAAAATAAACGGAAAATATAAGCAAGACAAGTATGTGTTTCAGGTAAGTGTTCATTAAAATTTACTAATTAACTCAAGTTGCTAGTTATACAATTTTATTGAGCGTAAAAGCGAAGATGAATAAGGTAATTTTCAACAACCATCCTTTAGCAGTAACTGCATGAAGTTTTCGAAGGAATAATCCTTTGATTTCACTAATTGTAGTTTCTACTCTTTTACGCATATATTCTTTAATAAAGGCAGCACTCGCGCTGTCTTTTCTTTTTGCATTTGATTTGCGATGAACCTTTAAAGCGATCTGATCGGTTTCCAATAATTGATCTTCGATTTCATAATTTGTATAGGCTGAATCTGCAAACACCTCGCTTTCAGCAGGCAACTCCAATGGTAGTTTCTTTAAAGCCAAAGAATCATGCTCGCTGCCTGGAACAAATCCGAATTCAACAGGAATACCATCCTTGGTAATCAGTAGCTGCACTTTTTCGCCATAGAAGTATCTGCGCATACTGGTTTGTTTACCATGCCATTGTTTACCTTTTAACAGTTTAGCTTTTGCAATACGAATGTTATCACAAGCGGCTACCGGGAAGGAATCTAGCACATAGCTCATTTCGCAACTGATGTACTTGAAATAATAGCCCACCTGCATGAACATATTATAAATCAGCTCTGCTACTGCATGTAATCTTCGGTTAAACCGACTCTTATCCAGCATATCTGGGATCATGCCTGTCATTTTCATAAATTGCCTTGCCTTATCCTGATGTCCGCCAAAATAGAGTGAAGAAACAACTGCCGTTGTGATTATTTCACTATCACTCACTTGCCTTCGACTATCTTCATAATGATTACTCGTTTTCAACAAGTCATCTATAAAACAAAATATTCCTATAATTTTATCTTTAGTAAGCATCAATAGAGTTCTTTAGTCTTGGTAAACCAAATTTCTCCTTTTTGATGCTTACTTCTATATCCTTTTATCTAGCAACTTGAGTTAATTACTATCAGCTAATTATGTTGCTTGCGCGGGTTAGTTAGGTGGGTGGTTTAAAATCATTATTTTCTATCGAGCTGATATTCGAAAGGAAGGAGATCTCCAATTCTTTCCAATGCCATATAGCCTGTCCAGACTATACCCGCCGGGTCATAAAAGCCTTTATCGGTTATGAATGTAAAATCTTTCTTCTTGGTCAAATAGGTGTTAAGTCTAAAGTCTCTCAGGTAAAAAACTCTTATTTTATCATTTATTTTTAGATGCTTTTGAGAATCAATGTTAACCAGTAGGTCATCTGCTTTAAGAAGGGCTGATTTGCTGTTCGTCACAGTAAAACCATCCCAATCTAGTTTCTTATTATAAAGTGATCGAATAAAGTGCATCCTCGAGCCCAGATAAGCATATTCTCTGTTTCTCTTTATTTTCCTCCTGACTTTGCGTTTTATCAAAGAATCATCTTCAAAATAATGATGGCCTTCATACGAGGCTGAACTATCGGAAGAAAAAAATTGGTCCAGATAGTATGTTATTTTATAGCCTAGCGCAGGATTGCGGATTAAAATTGGTTTATCACAAAAAGCTTCTAATGTTCTGCTTTTCTTCTTATAGGTAAGTGTTATATCGCTTATGTTTTCAATGGTACACTTCTCCGCATTGTAAGATGTTCCTAGAAATGCTCTTTTGAACATTGTTTCTTTCTCTTCCCTTGAAAGGCCATCGGGCAGACTAATGACCACTTCATCAAGTTCATAAGCCTTAGGAGATAAATACACTTTCAGAAATTGTTTGGGGGAATATTCAAAGATGGTAGCTGAGGAATATCCAATGGCACTTACTATTACAGGCACATTGGAGGAATCGGATAGCGGTAAGGTAAAATAGCCGTCTTTATTTGAAACTGTTCCTTTGTACATGCCATCAAAGTAAATACTTGCTGAGGCCAGGGCGCTGTCTGTTCCAAAAATGAGAACCCTGCCTTTTAATATTGGGGCGCTGGTTGGTGATTGTTTTTTTGCTTTTTGCAAAGCAATCTGGTTCCCAATCACAGTATACTGTATGCCACTTCCAGCGAAAATATGGTCTAGTACCTTTTTTAGGGAAAGATCGACAGCTGTTACAGTCACTTTTTGTTGCAGAGATACCAGATCTTTACTATAAGAAAAGTTAATTTTATAGTTAGAGGTTAAGTGATTTAGCACTTCCTGTATACTCGTATCTGTTTTATTTACTGATACTATTCGCTCCAGTAAGTTGGTCTGGCAAACTCCCGAATGGGTAAAAGACAGCCACCCCATGCACAGGCATAGTAAAAATTTGCGCATATCTTGTTTATAATTTAGTTATTGCAGCCCTGTCCTGTAATTATATAGGCATTTTTATCTATTTTTTTATACTCCAGGTCCATAGTAACCTGAAGTACCTGCAGCACTTCTTCCAACTTTACATTTTCAAAATTTCCACTAAAACGGCAAGTTCCCAGATTATTACTTTGCAGTTTTGCTTCAATTCCATATAATCGCTCTAAGTCGGGCAAAACATCTTTCAAAGGCTTGTTATCAAACTTTAATCTTCCAGTTCTCCAAGCCCAGGCATTATTGTCATCAACACTGAATTGGATTAATTTCTTATCCGATTTGCTGATGCTTGCTCCATTCCCGGGGGTAACAATAGCTTCATCAGCCCCAGTTTTGGCTTTAAAAGACACCCGGCCAGTTGACACTACCAAGTCGATATTGTTGTCTGATTGGTAATTTCTTAAATTGAATGAGGTACCCAGTACCTTCGTTTCAACAATTCCGGTTTTGATAATAAACGGCCTTTTGGCATCCTTTTTTACTTCAAAAAATCCTTCACCATCCAGCTGAACTTTACGTTCTTTGGCAGAAAAGTCTTTGTTATAAACTAATCTACTTTCTTTATTGAGCCATACATGGCTACTATCTGGCAATACAACTTCTATTTTTTTATCGCCAGATTTAACTATTATTATTTCATCGCCTAAAACGTAGTTTTTAAACAGCCAGATAGAGCTGAATACTATTGCTATAGAGGCTGCGATTTTTAAACTCGAAAAAATCATTCCTTTTATTGGCCGTTCTTTTTCAAGTTTCGCTTCAATCTTAGATTTAGTTTGATTCCAGGCTTTTTCAGTATTTACCTCATGGGTTGCGGTATATTCAGTCAATTTCCAAAGCTTTTCCTGAGCTAGGAACTGCTCTTCATTTTCAACAGCCGATTCACGCCAGGTTTGTAGCGCCTTCTGCTCGCTTAAATTTGCGTTGCCTTGAAGGTACTTAGCGGTGATGTCCCAGTAATGATTATCGTTTTCCATGTCGTTCTTATGTAAAGACAAGTAAGATGCTAATAACCGCTATAAGATTCTAAAAAAAATTTATGGCAAACAGTTAATTCTATCTTAAGATACATTATTGTTATAGACTCTCTAAAATCTTTTTCCAATCGAAGCACCTATCCACGGCACAAACCCATACTTATTGACAGCCGGTGTCAAACTAACTCGCCACATTACATTTTTTGGAGTGTGTCTCCTATAACCAATACTTGGAATAAAATCTACGAAATGTTCACCATTTGAACCTTTGCTGCCTTTAAACAGTTTACTGTCTACCCGTACCCAGGTTACTCCAAGTCCGGCATCAATAAACGATTTCTCATTTTTGAATTTGAAAAGGTAATTGATGCCAACCGGGATGGTTAAATAAAAGGCATTCTCAGTATAAAAGCCAACACCAATCCTGGCACCAATTCCCGGCTCTTTTGTTAGTTGTCGTTCGTAGTTTACTGAACCGAAAAGTCCGTTTCCTCCCGCTTCCAGATAAATGTCATTCCTTTTGAACGCAGTTTGTCCAAACGAAAGGGCCGTTACGCTTAAAGCGAGCACTGTTAAAATTTGTTTAATCATAATACAATTATTACTTACAGTGAAAAGTGCGGTTTAAATCAAGGCTTGATCGGGATAGTGACAGCATTATATCCGGCGAATAATCCCATCCCATTTTCGATATTATTTGAAACTGGCATCTGATTAAGATTTGTATCTGAATAGCTAAAGTTGACTAGGGTTTTACCATATGTATAATATTCTTTAGTAATGTGTGCAATCCTCAAGTAGGTTGTACCTTCAGGATCGCTGTATAAGTGTAATTTAAAAGTTGTTGGTTTTCCCTTGAACAATTTATCGCTGAAATAGTAGCGATCGTCTATCTGAAAATCTTCCATAATGGGCGATAAAAACGAGATGCCTGCACTTCGCACAATAGTTTGTCCGGAAGTTGTTGCAGATCGATAAGCTCTTATGAAATAAAAATTTTCTTCAGCAGAGGGGTTATCTAATATGAAAGATACATTCACTCCTATCTCGTGCTCGTCAGGCCTTACATCAGCTGCAACCGCCTGTATCTGATGTAAAACAGGCACTACAGGTATATAGTTGCGGGCACTTATCGCGGGAAAGTTTGGGGCAGTGGCTGTAATTGAATATTTTGCTAAGCTCTCAGGCTTAATAGCTGCGATATAGATACCATTTTTAAAATGCTGCAGATCCGCCATATAATTCCCGTTTCTAAACAACCTTACAGATGCATTTGTAACGGGAGCATGAGCTTCGTTAGACAATATATTACGGCTGGAACTTAAATCAACATAAAAGGTACT
>JANMZB010000633.1:0-9941 GCA_031382725.1 Sphingobacteriaceae bacterium
TTTCCGTTGACTTTAAAAAAACGATCACATCCTGCGAGAAAATCGCTAAGACAATGGTATCATTCGCTAATAATAAAGGCGGACGATTACTGGTAGGTGTTGCAGATAATGGGGAAATTAAAGGCGTTAAATCTGAAGAAGAAGAAAAATACATGCTAACAAAAGCTGCTACTTTCTTTTGTAAGCCAGCTCTCGAGCCTATTTTTGAAGAAGTTTATTTCGATAATAAGATTGTTCTCGTTGTTACTATTGAGGAAAGTGATATAAAACCGCATTATGCTTTAGGCGAAGATAAAAAATGGTGGGTTTATATTCGGGTACGTGATAAAAGCCTTCTTGCCAGTAAAATAGTGGTTGATGTTTTAAAGGGAAGCTCAAAAGAAGATGGTGTGTTTATCGAATATTCGAGCAAAGAAAAGGCTTTATTAGAATATCTTGTCGAGAACGAACGCATTACTTCAAAAGAATATGGAAAAATTCTAAATCTTTCCCGGCGCAGAGCCCAACGAATTCTTGTCAATCTGGTTCTCTCCGGAGTAATCCGTATTCATACCACAGAAAAAGAAGAGTTTTACACCGCTTCGTAATTTTAATTTTCCATTTTCAATTCCTGAATTGCTTTCACCTATTTTACCGCATGCTTTCTAAATACAAACCCCATTATCGAAGCAATTTAATACTGGCTATACCCGTCGTCATATCTCAATTTGGACATACACTGGTTCATGCAGCAGACAGTATAATAGTAGGGCATTTTGCTGGTACCATTTCACTGGCAGCTGTATCGCTGGTAAACAGCATTTTTAGCGTGATGATGGTGATCGGAATCGGAATATCGTCGGGCCTCACCCCTCTTATTGCTCAGGAAGATGGCAAGAGGAATCATCGCGAATGCGGAAAACTCTTATCAAATAGCTTATTCATAAACATCCTTAGCGGGATACTTTTATTTGTTATCATCTACTTCGGATTATTATTAACGATAGACCATCTTGATCAGGTTCCTGAAGTAGTTGCTCAAGCCAAGCCATATTTGGGCTTGTTAGGAATCTCAATTATCCCTTTAATGGTGTTTATGACCTTTAAGCAGTTTGCCGAAGGTTTGGGTTTTACAAAACAAGCAATGGTTATATCAATTGCCGGCAATGTTCTCAATGTGGTTTTGGGAGTCATCTTTGTAAAAGGATTATTCGGAATTAAGCCGATGGGTGTTTCGGGTGTTGGCTGGAGCACTTTAATAGACCGGTGCCTCATGGCGATCACGATCGCATATTATGTTTTAAAATCGCCACACTTTAAATCCTATTTAAAAAATTTCGCTTTGAAGCGGATCAACTTAATTCGCTCGTTGAAGATCATGAAGATAGGCGGTCCGGTTGCTATGCAATATGCTTTTGAAGTTAGTGCGTTTAGCGGTGCAGCCATCATAATCGGAACAATTGGCGCTGCTGAACAAGCTGCTCATCAGGTTGCTATAAATTTGGGTTCGATGACTTATATGATGGCGAGTGGAATTTCGGCGGCAGCAACAATCAAAACAGGGAACAGCTTTGGTAGAAATGATTTTAACGAATTGCGTTTGTCGGCCGCTTCGAATTATCACATTGTCATTGTATTCATGATTTTCACAGCCACAACCTTTATCGGATTGAATCAATTGTTGCCAATGATGTATACCAAAGATATTTCAGTAATTGTTATTGCATCGCAGCTTTTGATCATTGCCGGAATCTTTCAATTATTTGATGGCGCACAGGTTGTTGGGCTTGGCATTTTGCGGGGTATGGGCGACGTTAATATTCCAACATTAATAACATTTATTGCTTATTGGATTATTGGTTTACCAGTTGCCTGGTTCTTAGGAATTAAACTATCTATGGGTGCCGAAGGTGTTTGGTACGGTTTAACCCTGGGCTTATTTGTATCAGCCGGTTTACTTTTTATGAGATACTGGCGTACTGTGAAAAAATTACAGCCTGTCCTTTAAAGATTAGATTAAAAAATTACTTTTGTCGCAAATCGAAGAAAATGATAAACGTAAACGAATACTTTAACGGAACCGTAAAATCTCTGGGATATACATCTGCAGAAGGTAAATCTACGGTTGGTGTAATCGAACCAGGCGAATATGAATTTGGCACATCAACTCACGAAACAATGATTGTGATAGAGGGAGAACTCCTTGCACTTTTACCCGGACAATCCGAATGGAAAAGCTTTAAAAATTCAGAATCTTTTGAGGTAGAGGCTGATTCTAGCTTTAAAGTTCGTGCTACAAGTCAAACGGCTTACTTGTGTAAGTATAAATAAGTTTTTGCCACAAAGACACGAAGACTCAAAGAGTATTATATGCCCTTAGTCTTTGCGCCTTCGTGGCTTTAACAATTAAAAATACACTTC
The DNA here is from genome assembly GCA_031382725.1 of Sphingobacteriaceae bacterium. GTDB lineage: Bacteria > Bacteroidota > Bacteroidia > Sphingobacteriales > Sphingobacteriaceae > Paradesertivirga. The sequence goes on from JANMZB010000633.1 coordinate 2,401, forward strand.
CCCCGCCACTCTATAAGTATTACAGTGCGCCTCCACAATATCAATAATATTTTCAGAATACCCCCCGCCCATACTCACTTGAACTGGGACGCCATTTTGCTTGCATAATTGTAAAACCATCTTATCTCGTTCTTTACATCCATTTCGGGTTAGTGCGAGATAGCCTAACTTATCAGTAGTAAGAACATCAACTCCCGAAAGATAAAACACAAAATCAGGATTAGTTTTCTCAAACAAAGCGGGCAAGGTCTCTTTGAGTATGTCAAGATATTCATCATCTTCAATATCATTTTTTAAACCAATATCCAGATCAGATTTTTCTTTTCGGAAAGGGAAATTTTTCTCGCCATGCATAGAAAATGTAAAAACCGCTGGCTCATTTTTAAAAATCTGAGCGGTGCCATTTCCTTGATGAACATCCAGATCAATAATTAGAATTGAAGTCGCCAGGCCCTTACTTAACAAATAATTTGCGGCTATCGCCTGATCGTTCAATAAACAAAAACCTTCTCCCCAATTTGTACCGGCATGATGGGTTCCCCCGGCAACATTGAAAGCGACACCGTGTTCTATCGCATAATGGCAACCGTCAATTGTTCCCTGTACAATTCGCATTTCACGCTCAATAAGTTGCGCGGTTATTGGAAAACCCGTGCGTCGCTCTTCTTGCGGACTGAGTTTCAAATCGCGCAAGCGATGCCAGTAAGATTCTTCGTGGGTTAAGAGAATAAATTCTTCCTTTATCTTTTCGGGAGAAAAAAGATTCTTTTGGGTAATTAATCCTTCATATAATAACTGCCCTGGAATGAGCTCATACTTGAGCATCGGGAAACGATGGCCTTCAGGCAAGGGATGCGCATAAATCTTATCGAAGGCAATTTTTAGCACTATGTTAAAAAATGAAACCTGCATGAGTTTGCCTTTCACAAACCGAGATGTGAAACTCATGCAAGCTTCATCACCATTAAAAAACAATATATTCTCTGATGAAAACAGACCTATAAGGTTTTCGAAACCTTATAGGTCTTAAAGCTAAAAAAGGTCGTCTATTTAATAGCCAACCTTTTAAACTTAAATTTTATTTTGACTATTTATTGAAGAAATCAATAATCAAATTAGCCAATTCAACACCAATTCTTTCCTGGGCTTCGTTTGTTGCTGCGCCAATATGTGGCGTAAGGGAAATTTTTGGATGCGATAAAATTTCCTGGCGTGGAGTAGGTTCGTTATCGAAAACATCTAATCCGGCGAATGCCACCTTACCAGAATTCAAAGCTTCAACTAAAGCTAGTTCATCAATCGCACCACCACGGGCACAGTTCACAACGCCAACTCCTTTTTTAACTTTATCAAACTCTTCTTTTCCAAGAACGGCTTTATCAACAAAAGGGATATGTAAGCTGATGAAATCAGATTCTGCAAGAAGTTCGTCTAATGTTACTTTTTTAACAGGAACTTTTACTGAAACGCCACCTGCAAGGTTTAGTTCTATCTGAGTATCAAAATCGTAAACATCATAACCTAAAACTTCCATTCCTAAACCAAGAGCCATTTTTGCAGTCTCTTTACCAATGCGCCCTAAGCCAATAATTCCGATTTTTTTACCCTTTAGTTCAATACCTTTTCCATATGCTTTTTTCAGATCATTGAATTTTGTGCCTCCATCGACTGGCATTTTACGGTTAGAGTCTTGTAAAAAACGAACTCCGGTAAAAAGATGAGCAAACACTAATTCGGCAACAGATGGGGATGAAGCCGCAGGCGTATTCACAACCGCCCGACCAGCTGATTTCGCATAGTCTACATCAATATTATCCATACCCACACCACCACGACCAATAAGGCGTAAATTCGGGCAGGCATCAATCAAATCTTTACGAACTTTAGTCGCACTTCTAACAGTTATGGCATCATAATTCTTTAATGCTTCAGGCAATTGATCTTGAGGGATATTTTCAGTTTCTACAAAAAAACCGGCTGCTTCAAGCATGCTTTTGCCTGTCGGATCTATACCATCGTTGGCAAGAATTTTAATCATTTTTCTAAATTTAGATTTATTGAATGTGTAAAATGTCGTTTAAATTATCTGGCTGTTTCAGCAAATTCCTGCATCACATCTATCAAGCGGTGTATGGCAGTGATCGGTAAAGCATTGTAAATAGATGCTCTGAAACCGCCCACACTACGGTGACCCTTAATTCCAACCATGCCACGCTCTTCTGCAAGCTTTAAAAATGGTTTTTCCAATTCAGGGTTTTCCATTACGAAACAAACGTTCATGCGAGAACGATCTTCAACTTTACATGGGCCTTTGAACAATGGATTACGATCAATCTCCTCGTATAAAGCATTTGCTTTCGCGATATTTTCTTTCTCAATAACAGCAACCCCGCCTTTAGATCTTAACCATTGCAGGTTAAGCATTGAAACGTAAATTGAGAATACCGGCGGTGTATTATATAAAGACTTATTTTCTGCGTGAACCTTATAATCAAGCATTGAAGGCAGCTTACGTCCAGATTTACCTAAAAGTTCATTTTTAATAATTACAAGCGTTACACCTGCCGGGCCCATATTTTTCTGAGCACCCGCATAAATGATCCCGTAATCAGCTACGTTAATTTCACGACTAAAAATATCTGATGACATATCGCAAGCGATAGGTACAGATGTTTTTGGAACCTCAAAAAGTTCGGTACCGAAAATGGTGTTATTGGATGTGTAATGGAAATATGCTGCATCGGCAGGAATTTCAAATCCTTTCGGGATAAAAGTGTAGTTAGAATCTTTTGAAGAGGCAACAACTTTTACTTCACCAAATAATTTTGCTTCTTTAAGAGCTTTACTAGCCCAAGCGCCAGAATCTAAATACGCAGCCGATTGACCTTCAGCCATTAAATTCATAGGTACCATAGAGAACTGCGAACTTGCCCCGCCTTGTAAAAATAGTATTGAATACCCATCAGGAACATTCAATAGTTCTTTAACCAGCTTGATGGTTTCATCTACAACAGCCTCAAATTCAGGAGCTCTGTGCGAGATCTCCAAAATAGATAAACCTGTGTCGTTAAAATTCAATACTGCCTGAGAAGCTTGCTTAAATACTTCCTGTGGCAAAATACAAGGGCCCGCGCCGAAGTTACATATCATTTGGTTCAGTGTTTTTATGGGTCAAATTTAGAATATTAATATCTTTTAACTAATTAATTTTTGATTTTTGCAATGAATTTTATATTTAACTGACGGGATGTTAAATAATTTGGGACAGCATATTGATTATTGTTTACATCTCTTATCCATAAATAGGAAACCGTATTATTTATATTAAGCAGGTTAAACACCTCAGCATATGCGATAAAAGAATCGAAATATCTGTTTAAATGTTTTAAACGTGCCTTTGTTTTACCTTCTAAAAAATCTTTAGAAAAAGCTATATCAACCCGTTTATATGCCGGAATTTTAAATACGTCTTGCGCACGTTGAGTTCGTGGAGGTCCAACGCTCAATGCTGATCCATAAAGAGCTGTTAAATGCACCTTGTAACTCGGACTGTTGAATAGCCTGTCTTGAAAAAAAGTAGAAAAATTGATTCGTTGATCGGTTGGCCGCTTTAAATAGCCGGGGTAAATAGTCGAACTGCTACCGTCCTTATTTTTAATCTGATATGAATCACCTTCAATATCCTCAGCAGTTTTCATAAAAGATAGTCTGAAGGATGATTCTAATCCCGATACAAATTCTTTACTAATAGCAAAGTCTGCACCCGTAGCATAACCTTTAGATTTCTGATCAGCGAAATAGCGGATCCTTAAATTTTCAATTTTGTATGGGGTTAAGTTGCTTAATGCCTTGTAATAAAATTCAGATGTAAATTTCGCACCTGAACGTTTAAAAGAACGATCTGCGGCAGCCAGTAAATGAAGAGAGCGTTGGGCTTTTGCCTGGCTGTTAAGGCTGCCATTAAAAGTTCTCAACTCACGATAAAATGGTGGTTGATTATATGAGCCAGCAGAGAACCGGTAGCTTGTAGGGTTATCGCTTTTCCGATAAAGCATAGAAAGCCTTGGGCTTAGTAATAATTCTTTGGTAAAAGAATTATAGTTACTGCGCATGCCTGCGGATAAAGTTAAGGCCTCATTTAGCGAAAATGTATTTTGGATGAATGAGGTAATCCTGGTCGTGGTGACCGTATTTGAAGCATTTGAAACATCTGTTAGAATGAAACTTCCGTTGGAAACCGACAATGTATATCCCGCCGAATCTATAACCTGGTATTCGTTTAACCGATCATCAATTTTATCATTCTGATATCTTAATCCAGCCTCCCAAGCGGAACGCGATTGCTGTAGGTTAGCTCTGATCTCTGAACTATAAACAGAAGCTTTTAAGAAGTTTCTCGCATATTCATAATTTACACCAATACCTCGGTTTATTTTAATATTACCACCATCACCCAAGTCGTTTGAAGATGATTCTTCAAAAATATAGCTCCCTTCAATATCGAATGTCTCCTGTTCGAGATTTTTAAAAGCAGAGTTAATCCATTTAAAACTTAGGTTTTGATTTGGTTTCAGGGTAAGTGTGAAAGCTCCGGCAAGTGATTCATACAAGTCTTTTTCCTGCCCCTCATAATTAATGTTAAGTCTAAACTGCTCACTGAGCGTTCCAAATATGGTTTCCCTGCTTTCCGGTATTAAAGAGAAACGGCTTAAGTTGTAATCAGCGAAAGCGGTTAAACTTAATTTCTTGCTAAAATTCAAATTATAAAGTGCCTGAACGTCGTAGAATTGAGGTTGAAAAGCACCTTTGATCTGCTGTGTTTTGAGAATACTTTGATTGGTCTTTTTACGAGCACCAATAAGCAGGTAAGAATTTTTATAAAGTAATTTAGCTGTCGCCGAAAGGCCGAGCAGGCCAATGGAAGTGGTTATTTGATTACTATCCGGCCTGCCGTATTTAATATCTAAAACGGAAGATAATTTATCGCCATACCGCGCTTCGAATCCTCCCGCCGAAAAACTTGCTTTTGTAACAAGTTCCGGATTAATAAAACTTAATCCCTCCTGTTGGCCGTTGCGTACTAATAAAGGACGAAAAATCTCCACATCATTAACATAGATCAGGTTTTCATCAAAATTTCCTCCTCGTACCGAATATTGCGAACTTAGCTCATTGTTAGTCGATACTCCAGGCAAGGTTTTTAGTAAAGATTCAAAATTTCCAGACACTGAAGGATTATTTTGAATTAAGCCTAGATCAATATTAGTCATATTGCCCACCGCTTTTTCCTTCCCCTTAACAACAACGGTGTTTAGCAGGTTGGAATCGGGCAGCAAGGTTATGTTTTGAATTATTTTCTGGTTGCTGACATTTTCGATCTGAATCGTCAAAGTTCGATAACCAAGAAAGGTATAGGATATATTAAATTGCTTTGTTACAGCAGGAACTCTTAATTCGTAAAGTCCATCTTTATCGCTTTTGGTAGTAAATCCAGAGTTTAGTATTTCAATGTTAACTCCCTCTAAGCCTTTGTTTTGTTCATTAACAATCTTGCCGCTTACAACCGCATTTTGAGCAAAAGCAATTTGTGAACAAACAAGAAAAATCAGCAGTAAACTTTTCATTAAAAATCAGGCTTGGAATATTTTGCCTTGTGATTTTTTTAACTGAGAAATCACTTCAATCGGATTTCTTGCCGTAAAAACAAAATTGCCTGCTACCAGAACATTAGCACCAGCTTTAAGCAAAGCAGAAGTATTATCTTGATTTACTCCCCCATCTATTTCGATCAAAAGATTTTCGTTTCTTCCTGCAGCAATCATTTTCAAAGCACGAATTTTACGGTAAGTATTTGGAATAAATTTCTGTGCCCCAAAACCAGGATTTACAGACATCAACAGTACAAGATCTATATCTTCAATCACATCGTCAAGAACACTTACTGGAGTATGCGGATTTAAGGCAACGCCAGCGATACAACCAAGCGCTTTTATCGCCTGAACTGTTCGATGTAAATGATTACAAGCTTCATAATGAACCGTGATTGTTGCCGCTCCTGCAGCTTTGAATTGTTCCAGATACCTGTCGGGATCTACAATCATTAAATGAACATCTAAAGGTTTTTTGGCGTGTTTTGTAATTGCCTCCAAAACCGGAAATCCAAAGGAGATATTGGGTACAAAAACGCCGTCCATGATATCAATGTGAAACCAATCCGCCTCACTAATATTTACCATTTCGATATCTTTTTGGAGATTGGCGAAATCTGCGGCTAACAAAGAAGGAGCAATAAGATGATTCATGTTTCAAATATACTTGATTTCGAGTTTGAATTATGCATTGTATAATTAGACAGCCTGCAATCAGGAAAGTGCCTTTTTAATTAGCTCTCCAGCCTTTGGAGAAAAGCTTAAGGTTAAGGCCACATCTCTGCCGGCATCAGACATTTTGGCCCAGGTTTTTTGAAGAATGCGTATAATCTTAGCTTCGTCATGCTTTTGCAGAAAATCTTCAAATTCAAATTGAAGAAAAACCAGGCAAAGCGCATTTTCCATCGTTTGAACTTCCGGATCTGTTTTTAATTGCTGCTTCAGATTTATCCGCTTTACGTTATTTATTGTTTCTCCATCATAACCAGCTTCTAAAAGAAACTCTTCGGCTTTTTGGGCATGATATTTTGCAAGATTACTTCTCCAGTTTAAATACCCTGCTTTGCCATCGGGATAAGTCTCTCTTGGAACTTCCCATCTCCCAATATGCTGACATCTTGATGCCAACAATAAAGCTTCAGGCGCAGTTGGTTCTAATTTAAGTACCCATTGGTGAAGTTGCTGCGCCAGAAATAACTCTTGTGGATATACTTCATCGTTCCAGGAATACTGTTTAATGTCTTTGCTGTTATAATTATCAAACAGTTCAAAAGCCTTTTCAATTTTTTGATTATCCATGCAGGTATAAAACTATAATTAAATACGATTATAGGGTAATATAAAAGAAAAAGCACGCCATATGCGGACGTGCTTCATTAAGATATCTTGTGGTAAGGTAATTATTATAGTACTAATACGCTGTTTGTGCCTCCCAATCCGTTCGGCGTCTCAGCATCTGCATCTTCTTCGATAAGCCAATCAGTTTGATTTACCAGATATTTGAATTCATGTTTAGTATCTTTTGGCAAGGCCAATTCAATTGAAAATGAACCGTCCTTTTTCTTAGTTAAGGGAACAGATGTTGACCAATCGCTATTTAAACCTAAAAGTTCAACTGTGTTTGCATTTTCAGGCTTCAAAATAAATTTTACTTTATAGGCGCCTTTAGACTTTACGAATGTTTTTTGTAGCATTTTTCTAGGATTTTTAATGATTTAATACAAAGCACGTAAAAAATATAAATATATCATAATATTTAAAATATTTTATTGCGAGTTCAACAAACAAAGATCACTTTAATCTTCTTAAAATTAATATCATAAAAAAAGTCCCTTTTGAAGTGCCCCCAAAAAGTTAGACACTTATTGGGGGCATTTTCATGGAAAGAAGAAT
>JANMZB010000648.1:0-6446 GCA_031382725.1 Sphingobacteriaceae bacterium
ACCTCATTGAACAAATTATTTGATGCTTTATAAGGAGTCTCCAAACCGAATTGATAACATTACAATTTTGAGAGGAATTGCAGCAATTGGCGTAAGTCTTTGCCATATTCAGCAAGGAACCTTATCAAACGAGTCGAATCAGTTTTTGAGTACAATCATCAACCACGGACAAATTGGAGTCCAAATATTTTTTATAATTTCCGGCTTTGTTCTTCCTCTATCTTTAGATAAAAACCACTATAAAATAAGCGATTTTTTTAAGTTTTTGTTACGTAGAAGTATTCGAATCGATATTCCATTCTGGACTATCATCATCCTATATATTGGATTAAATCTAGACAGAAATTTAATTTTGAGTGTTTCAAATTTACTCTTCAATTTATTTTATTTGGTACCCTACCTTCCAAAGGCCCACTGGTATCTGGAAGTTTTCTGGACCTTGGGTATAGAATTTCAATTCTATATATTATTAGGACTGTTTTACCCTACGACTAATTTAGCAGGTAAACATTGGATTGGTATTATCCTTTGCATTCTTTTTATTTTGATAATAATATATCCTATCGGTTATTCAAGAAATTTCATATTCGACAACTTACCCTTTTTCATTATGGGTTACATCTGCTATTATACTCATAGCAGGCAAATTAAATTTTATTATGGCATAGTTCTCTTAATGTCTCTGTGCCTATTTTTAATAAAATATGTTGCAATTAGATATGGCTTAATAAGCTTGTTTACACTAAGTATTATTTTATTACCTACTATCAAAAGTAAATTATTAATATTTCTAGGAAATATTTCATATTCCTTATATCTTATTCATAGTCTGGTATTAACTTGGTTAAACAAATCATTTCCCTTGTTATTTAAAGCCGATGAAGTGAGTCTGTTAGGTATTTTACTCGTCTGTATATTAGCTTCATACTTATTGTACAGGTTTGTTGAACAACCAGCAATAAGACTTTCTAAATCCATTTATTTAAGATGAACCCATCATGAGTACGCCGCTCACAAACCGAAATGAGTGCTCATGATAGCTTCATAACCATTAAAAAACAATAAATTCTGATGAAAATCTGTATCTATTTCAAAGAAGTTGTTGAAGTTGACCGGTTTTTTCCAGGCGACCGATTTTTAAGGCCGATTGTAAGAAACTTAACAAAAAGACAAAAAGTTGGAGGTGTTCAGAAAGTATTCTTAAATCTCTGTTCTGGGTTTCAGGCTTTAAGTGTTCCAATATTAGTAAATCCACCATTTAGAAATATCAGCTCAGAAGATGCTGTGATTGTTTTAGGTACCGGAAGGCACGTTCTTGAAGGTTATACTAAACTAAACAAAATCATAGCGGGAATTGGACTAATGACTCATCCTAGTCAATGGCCAGATCTGTGTAAGGAATACCCGGTAGAAAAGTACCTCCAACACTGCAATTGGGCTGCTAATATTTATAAACCATATTTTGGAGAAGCGGTTTGCGATATATGGTTTGCAGGTATTGATACAGAAAGGTGGCAACCTAAACCCCGTTTGAAAAAAAAAACTATATTAATATATAACAAGATTCGTTGGGACTACGAAAACATCGATATAACGTTAAGATTGCCAATACTAAAGCTACTGGAAGACAAGGGGTATGAATTTAAAGAAGTTATATACGGAAAGTACCAGGAGCAGGATTATTACAACCTGCTTTCCGAAAGTTCTGCAATGATTTTTCTTTGCGAACATGAAAGTCAGGGATTTGCGTGTTGCGAAGCAATGTCAATGAATATCCCTGTTTTTGCATGGGACCAAGGGTTTTGCTTAGATCCAAACAGATATGTTTGGGGCACCGAAACAATCCCGGCAACCTCTGTACCTTTCTTTGACGAAAGATGCGGTATGAGATTTATTGATTTTCAGGAATTTGAATTAAAGTTTGTTCAGTTTATTTCTCACGTCACGTCTGGCTATTTTTCACCAAGAACTTATATTCAAGAAAATTTAACCCTTGAAAAAAGTGTTAACAGAATGTTAGAAATAATAAGCGAAGTCTATAAATGAAACCATCATGAGCATACTGCTCGCAAAACGAGATGAACTTAGCAAAGCGTTCTCTTGAACGTCTACTTACAATAAAAGCAAGTGAAAAATATGCTCATCCGCCAGCTGGCGGATAGCCATTAAAAAACAAATATACTCCAATGAAAATCCTTCTCATAATGGACCCTGGTATTCCTGTTCCACCTTCGCTTTACGGAGGGCACGAACGCCTTGTCCATATGTTTGCCGAAGAGTATATCCGATTGGGACATGAAGTAACGCTATTGGCTGGTCCAGATTCCTATTGCTCTGGAACTACCTACACCTTCGGGAAAAATGACCTAAACCGCTCCGGGCTTAAAAAAAGTCTTGAATTACTATTTGTTTGGAGTTATCTAAAAAGGAATGCTAAAAATTATGACCTGGTACACAATTTCGGCAGGCTTCTTTATATTGTACCGATACTAAATCACCCCGTAAAAAAATTAATGACTTATGGGCGGCCAATTACAAGCAAATGGATAGATATCTTAAATAAACTACCAAATCAAAATCTGATCTATACTGCATGTAGTGATGATTGTATTGCAATTGGAAATGCCAGCGGAGTCTGGAAAACGGTATATAATGCAATCGAATTCAGCAAATATCAATTAAATCCTGGCTTTAGTGAAGACTTGCCCCTAATGTATCTTGGCAGGATTGAAGAAGTAAAAGGCACCCATACAGCAGTTCAGGTAGCCCTGAAAACAAACAATAAACTTCTAATTGCCGGAAATATGGAGTCTGAGCACAGGGAATTTTATAACCAACATGTAAAGCCATATGTAGACGGGGAGAGAATCATTTTTTTAGGGCCGCTTAATGATGAAGAAAAAAACCGTTATTTAGGTCAGGCTAAAGCTCTTTTATTTCCCATTGAATGGGAGGAGCCTTTTGGGATGGTTATGGTTGAAGCCATGGCCTGCGGTACACCGGTAATTGGATATACCATTGGTGCCGTTCCCGAAGTTGTAGATGAAGGAGTAACCGGCTTTAAAGTGCAGAACATTGAAGGAATGAAAAGTGCATTGAATAAAATCAAGTCAATTGACAGAAAAAAATGTAGAGAACAGGCGGAGAAGCGATTCAACGTTAACAAAATTGCGCTTGACTACCTAAACCTTTTCAATAATGAATAAGCTGATAAAATACCTGTTTCCAAATTCCCTTAAAGCCCTCTTAAGAACAAAGCTTGGTGTACCCGAACAGAAAAGTGCCTTTGAAAGAATAAAAAATTTAGGTTTCAGCCCTAAAACTGTGCTTGATATTGGTGCTTACGAGGGCCACTGGGCCAAAGACTGTCAAAAGATATTTCCTAAATCCAAAATACTTATGTTGGAGGGACAGACAGAGAAGGAAACCATTTTATCTAATCTCACAAAGGCTAACACCTCCCTAAATTACAAAATAGCTTTACTGGGAGCAGAAACGAAAGAAGTGACCTTCAATATTTATGACACGGCCAGTTCGGTTTTTACGGAGAGCAATGAGACAAACGCGGCCACAGAACAAAGAACATTAAGCCGCCTAGATGATTTAGTTTCAAATTCAGACTATTCTCAGCCCAACTTCATTAAAATTGACACTCAAGGCTATGAACTGGAAATATTAAAGGGTGCCGAAACTACTCTCAAGTATGCTGAATTTGTATTAATGGAAGTCTCATTTCTAAATATCTATAACGAAGCCCCACTAGCCTCGGAGGTTATAAGTTTTATGAAAAGTAAGGATTTTGTTGTATACGACATTTGTTCGCTGATGCGCCGCCCATACGACAATGCCTTGTTCCAGTCGGACTTTTTATTTATAAAAGAGAGTTCCCCGTTACGCAGCAGTAAACGATGGGCATAAAAATCGCTTTAGTTACATCCAGTCAGCCATCGTTAAACCCAAGGCTTGTAAAAGAAGCCGATGCATTAGCTGATGCAGGTTATGAGGTGGTGGTTATCGGACAATTCTGGAATGCCTGGGCAGCCGAAACGGATAAAGTCTTGCTCGAAAAAAAAAAATGGAGATTTATCAGAATTGCAGGCAGCCCCACTGAGGACAAGAATGCTTATCTCTTAAGCCGTATTATTCACAAGATTGCACGCAGTATCAGTAAAAAAGGTCTGCTCAACTATTACCTGGCCGAACTTTCTACCAACAGATGCTTTTACCCCTTATATAAACAAGCAATAAAACAGAAAGCAGATTTATACATCGGACACAATCCCGGAGGCTTGGCACCTGCAATACTTGCCGCTAAACACAATGGTGTTAAATGTGGCTTCGATGCCGAGGATTATCATCGTCTTGAATATAGTGATGATTTAAACCACCCGGACGTGAAGTACAAAACTTTTCTGGAGGAAAAATATTTCCCACAGGCTGATTACCTCATAACCAGCAGCCCAAAGATTACAGAGCAATATGAAAAAAACTTTCCTGATTTAACCTTCAATACCATTTTAAACGTTTTTCCACGAGTTGCTAATGTAAATATCACTCCTTCTAAACCAAATGAACCCTTAAAGCTTTTTTGGTTTTCCCAAACTATTGGCCCTAACCGCGGGCTCGACGAAGTAATTGAATCGATGAGAATTATTGACAGCCCACTGATAGAGTTACATGCGCTGGGCTATCCACGCGAGCAGGCGATAACGAACTATAAAGCACTAGCAGTTAAATATGGATTTACGCCAAATCAGTTAAATTTCTATAACCCAATACCTCCTGATGACATATTTAAATTTGCTACGAAATTCGATATAGGTCTTGCCACTGAAATCGGTGTTCCGTTTAACCGAACTATTTGTTTAACAAACAAGATTTTCACTTATATACAGGCGGGTTTGGCTATAGCCGCAAGTAATACAACGGCCCAACAGGATTTATTGAATAAATATCCGGGGTGCGGCAATTTATTTGACATGAAAAATGCTGAAAGCCTTGCCGCTATATTAAATGGCTATTTAGAGAATAGAGACTTACTAACTAAGGCAAAGCAACAAAGTTATAATTATGGACAACAGGCTCTGAACTGGGAAGCAGAGAGTGTCAAGTTTTTAAACATAGTGAAGCACACACTAGCTAAATAGGTTACAGTTGGAGGATTCAAAGAAGCGGTTAGATACCCTGGACGGATTAAGGGCGGTAGCAGCTTTAGGGGTTTTATGGATACACACATGGGCTATTCATGGCAACCCAAGATTTACCCTAGGCGGAATCGACATTACCAGTATTTTGGCCTTGGGTGGCAACGGGGTTGACTTGTTTTTCGTGATTAGTGGTTTTTGTATGTATTATTTTTATGCAAACAAAACCTCCTTTAACTATCTTGATTTTTGGATTTTTTTGAAAAAACGTTGGATACGATTGTCTCCGGCTTTCTACTTTGCAACAATAATCTACATTCTTTTCCGACTAAAACCGGAGCCATTAGTCTCTATTGGGCTAAAATTCTTAACGAGCGTTTTTTACATAAACTCGTTTTCAAAATATAACGCAGAGGGATTTTTCTGGTCGCTGGGTGCTGAATGGCAATTTTACGTTCTTATTCCTTTTATATTTATCTTACAACATAGAATAGGTTTCCTCAGAGGCTTTGCTCTCATCACATCTATACTATTTGTAGTAGCAATTGCTAGTGTTCTCTATTTAAAATCAGGATCTGATATATTGACGGATCAAATTCTTTTCAGATACTTTGAATTTGCATGCGGTATTATCCTGGCAAGAGTCATCTTATTCAACTCAATCCATCTTAACAAAAGGGCATTTTGGCTGTTCGGATTTATCCTTATAACGTACACCGGTCGTATTTTACTCTCAGGTTATATTCAGTCCTTATCTCCGCAATATTATAACATAATTAAACTTCTAGGATTTACCGTAATGAGCGCGGGATTTACCGGAATTGTCTATTTATCAATAACTTCCACCAAATGGCTCCGGGCTATTTTAGGAAATAAGGCTTTCGGTTTCCTTGGAAAAATCTCATACAGCTTTTACTTGTGGCACGGAATAGTTCATGTGGTAATAGGTCAGCTTGTTATCTCAAATTTAAACATAGGGGGAATTCTGCCGGCTTTCGTCACGTTCTCGCTAAGCACAATTATCCTAATCCCAGTATCTTACTTAAGCTTTTTATTATTGGAGAAGCCCTTCTTATCACGAAGAAAGCTATCACCTCAACAGCAGCATAATTGAAAAAAGTACTGATTATTTCACCATACTTTGTACCCAGTAATGCCGCCGATATGCAGCGAGTACGAATAAGCCTCCCTTTTTTTAATGACTTTGGATGGGAGGCTGAAGTTGTAACTGTATTGCCACGACATTCCGAAATGGTTAAAGACTCATTACTAGAAAAGTCATTGCCTCCTGGGCTGGTAATA
>JANMZB010000675.1:0-3939 GCA_031382725.1 Sphingobacteriaceae bacterium
CCAGCCCAGCAGTGTAAAGGCTGTCACCCATTGCCAAATCATTCCAAACAATAACCATTGCGATGCACCGGGCTATACCGATTAGTAACAAACCGGTCATGTATTCGGGGTAATCCCGTAGAAACAAGACCGCCAGGAAAAACATCAAAAGAGGCCCAATAACCCAGTTTTGTAAAAGTGATACACTAAGTATTTTCACATTCATAAAAACTTTAGATAGTTCTCGGTAACGTATTTTAGCCAGAGGCGGATACATCATTAAGATCAAACCAATAGCTAAAGGAACGTTCGTTGTTCCGGAGTTAAACTGATTTATCTGTATTTCTATGTTTGGATAGAAATATCCGATAGAAATTCCCAAGGCCATTGCCAAGAATATCCATAAGGTTAGAAAACGGTCGAGGACGGAAAGGGGTTTCATTGTTGTATTCTTCATGTTTGAGTTAGCAACACCCACTCCCTGGCTCGCAAGAAGAAGTACTCACAACCAAATTCTTCAATCCCACTACAGCTTTTACTTCGGTCGTTGCGCAGCACTCATCTCCATTATCAGTTGTCCCATAACTTCCACCACGCCCTATTGCTTTACATTGCGTAAAATCAGGCATTAGATTCACCGTTACCGAATCATTCGATTCTATCAGTTGGCCAGGATACATTTGCCGCGTGTCAAACTCAGAATTCCCGAACTCGATTTTCACAATGGCAGTTGGGTCAAGAGGGAGAACTTTCTCTACTACATCCACAATTGAAAGCGCTTTGCTTACAGTCATCGCACGAGTTTCCGATTTGCCTGAAGGCTCCCAAAGTTGCACAATCACTTCCGTCCATTGATTCATTTTACCGCCACAATCAACCGAGGTGATAGGGGCAAGCTTGATTTCGGTAATATGGTATGATGCATCTACCAGGCTGTTATCCGCATAGCGAAATTCAAGGTGTTTATCTGGGTGTGCACCGAGCAGGTTTTTGAAGCTTCCCCAGGTCATTGTATTTAGTGTATCCATGATTCTATCGTATTTATTCGATTAATAAAAGCAAATTTTTTAACAGCAACCTGAATTCTTAACTATAGCAAAGAGGGTATCAAACGTAGTTCTAAATCGGCGGAACTTCTCAGGGTCTATGCAGTAGCATGATTTCGCTCCTTCAATTGTCCCCTGTATCAAACCCGCATTCTTTAGCTCTTTCAAATGCTGCGACACTGTACTTTGCGCTAACGGAAGCACCTCTACAATCTCACCACAAATGCAGCTCTGCCTTTGGGCAAGCACTTTCAGTATGGCAATCCGGGCTGGATGGGCAATCGCCTTGGCAAATTCCGCAAGTTCTTGCTCTTCACTTGTAAATTCTTCTTTTTTGTTAACTGCCATATAGTATATCGCAAATATACGATAGATATTCAGGTTTGCAAAAGAAATTTAAATAGATTCAACTTATTGAGATGCGCTTACAGCTACAGTGCTTCTGAGTAGAACAGCCTAGATACAAAAAATACAATAAGGATAAAGTCAGGGATTTCAGAATATCCATAAGTTTCATTACTGCTATCTAATATAGCGAGGTCAGGTTTGATTAATAAGTGTAATTTATACATTTATTAAACAAATATTATATTTGACTTTTTAACTGTACCATTTAACCTGCTATGTATAATATCTTATCTCTTAAATCCTACCTGTTTTCAATCCTGTTCCTCTTATCAGTCAATACTATTGCAACTGAGGTAACGGATAGTACTATAGAAAATAAGCAGGCAGTTGTTCAGCTTTTAAATAATCAGAACGGGCTTTTTACATATCAACTTAAAGGAATAAACCCCGCTTTAACCATTACAGCCCCTTCTTTTGAAATAGATGGTAAATCAACCAGGCTGCTACTGAAAGACATCAAAACACTACCATCTAAAAAATTGACAAATGGCGTTGTTGAGCATATATTTAGTGCTAGTCTGGCAAGTAATTCTAAAATTAAAGTCAAGCTCCATTTCCGAATCTCCGACGATAGCCCAATCATCCGCTTCAGGTATCAGCTTTCTGCTGATAAAGATATTTACCTGACTAAATCGAAGCAATCCGATAATCTGGAATATTTCAGCGTTCGAATGGCTGAGCAGTATCGCTTTAAAGAAATCAGGCTTTCTGATTACAACGAAAAGCATCACAGCTTTACCTTAAGCGAGCCGGAAATACACCCGGCAAGTTTTGAAAATGGCCTGGCCGTTATGGGTCCTATCATCTTATGCGAAGATCAAACGGCAAACCAAAGCTATATAATGGCCTACGAGCATGGTTCACAATATCCCGACGCATTTGTCCAGTTTCAATTAAACAAAGACTATACGCTAACTGCAAATGCTGTTAAAGGAAATTATCTTGATCGCCAAAATCTGAAACGCAGTCCATACGAAACTATCTGGCTTCAGCTTGGGGGTACCAAGGGCGGTGAACAACAAATGGCGGCTTCCTACCGGGAGTTTGCCACAAAATATTTATCAGAAAATAGCGAGAGTCGGAAACCCTATTTGTTTTACAACACCTGGGGCCGGCAGGAGCGAGTAGCCTGGGCAGGAGGAAAATATCAGCAAACCATGAATCTAAAACAAACTTTGGCCGAGATTCAGAGGGCAAAAGACTTGGGAATTGATGTGTTTGTGATTGATGTAGCATGGTTTTTAAAAACCGGCGACTGGCAGGTAAACACCAATCCCGCTTCTTTTCCGGATACCTTGAAAACAGTGATTAATACTCTTAAAGCAAACGGGATGAAACTTGGCTTATGGTTCAATCCCGTAGTGGCTGCTCGCACCAGTCAAATGTTAAAAAGAAACGCCGATGCCTTAAGCACCTGGGACGAGAAACCAAAAGGTTTTACACCAATCTGGGAAACCGAAGAAAGCCAGCCAATTTGCCTGATAAGCAAATACTGGGAAGATTATAGCAATGAGCTGTTAAGAATATCAAGGGATCTGAATATTTCTTACGTAAAATGGGACGCTATCGATCAGTACGGATGTAATGCCGACAATCACTTACACGGCACTTCGGTTAATAGTAGGGAAGAGCGCAATGAACGATATGGCTTTTTATTACCTATATACCTTTCGAAAGTTGTTGAAAAAGTAAATAAACAGTATCCACATGTTATTTTCGATTTTGACATTACCGAAGGTGGCAGGGCAGTGGGCTTAAGCTTTCTGGCTTCCGGAAAATACTTTGCCATGAACAACGGGCCTTATTTTCATAATTTCGATCTGGCTACAACCTGGGGAAGTCCCTTACCCAATAAAAACGCGAATGTCTTTGTTCAGCCAGGGCCAGCCCGCACCTGGTTCACACGATCCGTTCTTGCTTACGACAAGTGGCTTCCATCCACGCTCTTCTTGACGCATTACCAATTAGACGGCAACCGAAATTCACAACGAATCAATGTAGCTTCGCTTATTTTGGGGCAAAACGGCGTATGGGGCGAAATACTTAAAATAGACGAGGCGGATGTAAAAGAAATTTCGAAAGACCTTAACCGGTATAAAAAATTAAAGGAAGACATCACTGCGGCAAATCCAATCACCTTGGGAACACCAGGCGACCATTTCGAGGTACGCGAAAAAATCAATACCAACGGGCGGGGAGCAGTAGTTGTATTTGCCAACGGGAAGGGTAAAATTTCTTATGTAACAAGCAACAAGGTGGCTTCCGATTTTATCTCCCCCGAAGGAACTAGTCTTAAACTGGACGATAAGGGTAGGGCCGTTATCACGATAGATTTTAAAGAGGCAGACGCGGCAATATTGTGGTTTGGGATAAAGGAATAGCGATTAAGGATTTGGAAAGGTACTGAGTATCTTCTATGTTATTAAAGCCCTGCCCTTGGTTCATACTGCGCAAGGCATTATCCACGGGCCGGTATCCCAATGTCATTAAGTTAAGAGTTTTGAGA
>JANMZB010000688.1:0-12751 GCA_031382725.1 Sphingobacteriaceae bacterium
AACGGCATCATCCGCTGGTGGTAAAATATCCAGCGAAAGCACTAATTCCTTCTCACCGCGACGCATGGCAAGAATCCGGTGCGAGGGCGCAGTTTTAACCGGCTCCGTCCATTCGAAATAATCGCGATACTTAATTCCAGCCTCTTCCTTACCAGAAATTACGCGGCATTCGAAAACACCTTTATCTAAAAAAAGCTTCCTGATTACAGCTCTCGCTTCGATGTGCTCGCTAACCGTTTCTGCTATAATATCCCTCGCTCCGGCCAAAGCCTCATCTAAAGAACCTACTCCTTTTTCAGGATTTATATACTTAGTAGCCTGTGCTGTTAAATCAACATTACTTTGCTCAAGTATCAAATCAGCCAAAGGCTGCAAACCCTTTTCCTTTGCAACGCTTGCACGGGTTTTGCGCTTAGGGCGATACGGCAGATAAATATCTTCAAGTAAGCTAAGTGTGGTAGCGGCATTTATAAGCTTTTCAAGCTCAGGACTTAGCTTTTCCATCTCTGTTAAAGATTTCAAAATAGCTTCACGTCGCTTGTCCAGTTCCTTTAGCTGTTCAACCCTGTCGCGTATAGCAGCAATTTGAACTTCATCAAGACTGCCGGTTAATTCCTTACGATATCTGGATATAAACGGCACTGTTGCCCCCTCTTCCAACAAACTTATTGCTGCCAAAACTTGTCTTTCGTTTATAGACTGTTCATTTGCAATCTGTTTTGAATATTTATTTCTTAACTCCATATAATTTATCAGCATTGCGAATTGTATTTATAAGCCGATAATTCAAAAAATGCTTATCAACATACTTTGCTATTTTAAAATCTTAAAAGGTTTTGGGCGTGCCCCCGAAGAAAAATCGGGGTCGGGCTATCCGCTGCAAGTCCTCGCCATTCGTGCCTCAGGCTGTGGGCTTTCCACTTCTATCCCTCACGTTCCTTAACCATACCAACTTAGTCGGTATTCCTGAGATTCTGTAGAAACCGACCATAAATAAAGCTTTGACTTTGCGGCCTTTGCGTGAACCCTTCCTTGTTGGGCCACCTGTCAAACAATTCAGTAGAATTTTAAATTATCCATAAAGCTTATCACTATTCAATCGAGAGGTATGTTAAGTAAAATTTCTATAATTTAGCGCCTTTATAAACCAGTATGTCAGCAATTTTAAAAGAACAATTTCAAGCGTTTTTCGGTCAGGAAAACACAAATACATTTTTCGCTCCGGGCAGGGTAAACCTTATTGGCGAACACATCGATTATAACGGTGGATTAGTGATGCCATGCGCCATTACTTATGGCACTACCTTATTGACTGCCCCCAATAGTGAGGGTATTTTTCGTTTCCGCAGTACGAATTTCCCTGAAACGCTAGACATTCCAGTCCATGAGTTCTATGAAAAAACTGGCAGCTCCTGGTATAATTATCCATTGGGAGTATTGCATAACTTTATCAAGAATGGAAAGACAGTCGAAGGACTAGATATGCTGTTTTACGGAAATTTGCCGATAGGCTCCGGACTTTCCTCTTCAGCTTCTGTAGAAATTGTTACAGCCTATGCTTTTAATACACTTTTTGATGCCGGTTTCACCAAACTGGATTTGGTAATCTTAAGCAAAAAGGTAGAGAATGAATTTATCGGCGTAAACTCCGGTATTATGGACCAATTCGCCGTTACATTCGGGGAGAAAAACAAGGCATTAAAGTTGAATTGTGAAACCTTAGATTATCAGGCGGTTGACAGCAATTTAGGAGACCACCTTCTGGCTATTATCAACACGAACAAACCCCGTAAGCTTGCTGAGTCGAAATATAACGAACGCGTTGGCGAGTGCCAGACTGCACTTAATGCCTTGCAAAAAGAATTAAGCATTAATAATCTGTGCGATATCAATTCTGAAACTTTTGAGCAACATAAACATCTCATTGAAAACACCACAGTAAGAAATCGTGCAAAGCATGTTGTTGAAGAAAACGACCGCGTAGAATTAGCAGCTGTGGCTCTGGCAGAAAACCGCTTAAAAGACTTTGGAAACCTGATGTACTCTTCCCATGATTCTTTAAAAAACCTCTACGAAGTTTCCGGCAAGGAACTGGATACCATTGTTGAGTTTTGTCTGAAATATCCTGAAGTAACAGGTGCGAGAATGACAGGCGCAGGTTTCGGCGGCTGCGCAATTGCCCTGGTGAAGAAAGATTATTATGAAGATTTCAGCAAAGAAATTATAAAATACTATACTGAGAAAATTGGATATGCGCCATCTGTTTACAATTCAGAAATTGGCGGAGGAGTAAGTGAGATTTAAGCTTCGTATTCATTTTCGCTAAAATCTTTGGGGTCTTTGCATGAACCCTGAAAAAATTTCACGCAAAGAAGGGAAGAAAAAAACACGCAAAGAGGGAAGAAAACATCAGCAGTTTGTGGGTGATAAGCTAGAATTAAGTTTCTTATATTGCTTTGCGCAAAATCTTTGCGTCCTTTGCGTGAACCCTTAAAACACCCTTTGCCCACTTAATAAATGAAGTTAAAACTCGATGAGCTGAATCGCGTTAGCGTAGAAGAATTCAAAAAACAGGATAAATTACCTGTGGTTATAGTTCTCGATAGCGTGAGAAGCTTGCATAATGTTGGTTCGATATTTCGTACCGCGGATGGTTTTTCGGTAGAAAAGATTTTCTTGTGTGGTATTACGGGGCAGCCGCCTCATCGGGAAATTGAAAAAACCGCTTTGGGCGCTACGCAATCCATAGACTGGTCTTATTATGAAAATATTAATTCCGCTATTGAACATCTGCGTAAGCAAGGTTATAAAATAATTGCCATTGAACAGGCTAAAAATAGCATACAACTTCATGAGTTTAGACCTGTATCAGACCAAAAATATGCCCTGATATTCGGCAATGAAGTAAACGGCGTTTCGGAAGAAGCGATGGCACAAATCGACAACTGCATTGAAATCCCACAATTTGGAACAAAGCATTCTTTCAACATCGTAATATCTGCAGGTATTGTGCTTTGGGATTTTTTCGCTAAGCTTAATTTGAAATACTAATTAATGTACAATAGGGTTTAATATTGATATTTAGCGAGATGTATAATTACAATATCAAAAAAGCGCTGGAACTGTTTGAGGAAATCTTCAGTGAAATCCTGGAATCAACTCAGATACAGTGGATTTGTGATAAATCGCATACGTTTTCAACCGATGGAAATGTGACGGCATTCTTTACAGCTTTTACAGCCGCTCCGAGATTTGTCGGGAAAAAACCAATATCAATTAATCAAAAGCAAAAAGCTGAATTAGATTCAATTAAGAAAGGCTTAACGCTAGAAAATTATACCTCTGACCGCCTGGCCCGCCTTTGGTTTCTTTTACATTTTCCAATAGAAAAAGAAGACCATTATGTTCAATCAATAGACCGACTTTTCCCTTCTGCAGAAATGAATGAGTTGGTGGCTTTATATTCTTCTTTGCCTTTATTGGCCTATCCCGAAAGGTGGAAATTTCGATGTACAGAAGGAATACGAAGTAATATCGGCTCAGTTCTCGAATCAGTCATCTGCAACAACCCCTACCCTTCAGAATATTTAAATGAAGAAGAATGGAACCAGTTAATACTGAAGGCGTTTTTTACGGATAAGCCCGTTTTTCAGATTATTGGTCTGGACCGCCGTGCAAACCAAAGTCTGGCGAACACCCTATCCGACTTCGCTCATGAACGATGGGCTGCAGGCCGCACTATCAATCCGCTTTCATGGCGCTTGGTGGGCCCATTTTTAAATGAAACATTGTTTCAGGATATTGTTAAAATTGCTGATAGCGGCAGCGATATAGAAAAGAAAGCTGCTGCCCTCGCCTGTTCACAAAGTAATTATGCCCCGGCAAAAGAGTTATTAAATTCTATCACGGATTTAAAAGCCTCAATAGAAAGAAATGAACTAACCTGGCAAACTATTGCTGATAGTGCCACCGTTTAAAACTTAAGAATATGTGTTCTAATCATAACATAAACAACCGGATTGACGAAGGTCAGAAACAGATTCCGATAGATTTATCCGGCATCAAAGGCATGAAATTCTTTGACCCGCACGTTCACATGACATCTCGAACTACGGATGATTATCAGGCTATGGCCGATGCCGGCGTGGTTGCATTGATTGAGCCTGCATTTTGGTTGGGGCAACCCCGTACCGGAGTAGATACTTTTAAAGATTATTACAGCAGTTTAGTTGGTTGGGAAAGATTCCGCTCATCGCAATTCGGAATTAAGCATTATTGCACCATAGGTTTAAACTCGCGTGAAGCGAATAATGAAAAACTCGCCGAGCAGGTAATGGAAATCTTGCCATTATTCGTCTACAAAGAAGGTGTTGTTGGGATTGGTGAAATTGGTTACGACGACCAAACTCCGGCAGAAGATAAATACTATCGCTTGCAGCTTGAACTGGCAAAAGAAGCCAGCCTTCCGGTTCAGGTTCATACACCGCATAGGGACAAAAAGAAAGGCACGCAGCGCAGCATGGACGTGGCCATTGAACATGGTTTAGCCCCCTACTCAGTTATCATCGACCATAACAATGAGGAAACGGTTAAAGAGGTTCTCGACCGAGGATTTTGGGCAGCATTCACCATTTATCCTTTCACTAAAATGGGAAATGAGCGTATGGTAGAAATTGTTAAACAATATGGTTCTGAGCGAGTTATGATTAATTCGGCGGCCGACTGGGGAATCAGCGACCCGCTTGCTGTACCTAAAACCGCAGCTTTAATGAAAGCTCAAGGCATTGATATCAAAGACATTGAGCTGGTGACATATCAAAACGCCATTACTGCTTTCGCGCAAAGCGGACAAATTGATGAAGCGGACTTTGTAAAAACTAAAGACATCGACCAAAGTCAGAAGTTTGAAGGCAATACGGTTTTACGAGGCGGTCAACAACCAAGAATCGATAAATCTTCAATTATTATCAGATAAAGATTGAGCAAACTAACCGCATTTTTAAGATTAACGCGTCCGGCTAATATCGTAACTTCTGTTGCCGATATCCTTGCGGGAATCGCTATATCTGGTTTTTTTACACTCGAAATATTCCACTCAGCTAATTTCACTCAGGTTTTCCTTTTATGCCTTGCTACGATTGACTTGTACGGTGGAGGAATCGTTTTTAACGACGTTTTTGATGCGGAACTTGATAAAGTTGAGCGGCCCGAAAGGCCAATTCCAAGCGGCATAATAACGTTGAATGAAGCAATCGTTTTTGGGAGCTTGTTATTATTAGGAGGCATTATTTGTGCTGCACTTGTCAGTCTTACCTCGGGCTTGCTTGCTATACTTATCACTATTTCGGCTTTAACTTATGATAAATGGGGCAAGCACCAATTTTGGTTCGGGCCAATTAATATGGGCATTTGTCGGGGTTTAAACCTATTATTGGGTATTAGCATCATTAGTTTATCACTGGAAAAAACCTGGTTCGTTTTCTTTATACCGGTAATCTATATTGCTTCCATTACCATGATAAGTCGTGGCGAAGTACATGGCGGTAAGAAAACAACCTTACAGGTCGCCGCTTTTCTTTACAGCCTGGTTATTGCCACCATCCTGTTTCTCGCTTATCGCATGGAACACGTTTTGCCCGCATTATTGATATTACTCCCATTCGTCTGGTTTATTTTCAAACCTTTATTAAGAGCAATGAAAGAACCTATTGGAAAAAACATAGGAAAAGCCGTTAAAGCTGGGGTAATAGCCCTCATTTTGATGGACGCAGCATGGGCTGCCGCGTTTGGTGCGTATTATGCGGCATTTTTTATTGCATTACTACTGCCCTTATCGATAAAACTAGCCAAAATATTTGCAGTAACATGACGGTTATAAAGGGCCATTTATAATGCTTTTTGACTAGATTTACCTTTTCTCTTTTATAACCGGCTCTGCACGAGAGTCAATTCATTTATGGATTTTTTACAACAATCATTTAGTGTAAAGTTCGAGTATAGAGTATTTTTCACTACCGGACTTTTCAATATTTCGAACACATATTTTTCTGATTTCCTAAAAGAAAGAAGCAATGAAAACAGTGTTCAAAAAATACTTTTCGTGGTTGACGACGGTGTGAACAATAGTCACCCAACCTTGCTTCAAGAAATCAAAGCTTATTTTGACCACTTCAAAAACGTAACCTTAATTCCTGAAATACTTGTTTTGCCCGGCGGCGAGCGCGCAAAAAACGACCAAGGTCTTTTGGATGAAATCATCGACGCTGTAAATAGAAACGGTGTAGACAGGCACTCTTACCTCGCGGCAATTGGCGGTGGCTCCATTATCGACCTGGCTGGTTACGCAGCTGCAATTTCTCATCGCGGCATCAAACATATTCGTATTCCAACAACTGTTTTGTCGCAAAACGACTCGGGCGTAGGCGTAAAAAACGGGGTAAACTATTTAGGGAAAAAGAATTTCTTAGGAACATTCGCCCCTCCGGTAGCTGTATTTAACGACTTTGCCTTTTTAGCAACGTTGACTGATAGAGACTATCGCTCAGGAATTTCCGAGGCTGTTAAAGTCGCATTGATTAAAGATGCGGCCTTTTATCAATGGCTTGAAAATAATGCAACTGCTTTGGTTCAACGTCAGCAAGCTGCGATGGAATATTTGATTAAACGCTGTGCCGAATTGCATCTTCAGCACATCGCCAGTGCTGACCCATTCGAAACAGGCTCTGCACGCCCATTGGATTTTGGTCATTGGAGCGCTCATAAGCTCGAGCAATTGACAAACTTCGAGGTTTATCACGGTGAAGCTGTTGCGATAGGAATAGCTTTAGATACAGTCTACTCAAATCTGAAGGGATTAATATCAAATGATGACTGTGAAAGAATCATAAAACTTTTATTGCTTTTAGGGTTCGAAATTACTCATCCGCTTTTACAGATTGAAGGGGATGACAGCCCCATTTTAAAAGGATTAAAAGAGTTTCAGGAGCATCTTGGAGGCAAACTTACCATAACGCTGCTTACCGCTATCGGCAAGGGGCAGGAAGTTCATGAGATGGATTATAATTTGATTAAAGAAGCAAGCAGCCATTTGCAAACCGTTCAACTCGCTTTTCAAAACTAATATGTTAACAGCAAACGGGCACCTAAGCTATTGCAGCAACATCCACGCTGGGGAAAGCTGGAAAGACCACTTTGAGGCTTTGAAAGTCAACTTTCCGAAAATAAAAAATGCTATCTCCCCAAATCAGGAAATGGGTATTGGGTTGAGATTATCAAACATCGCCAGTCTGGAAATTATTCTGGCGGACCATATAAAAGATTTTAAAACCTGGCTCCAGCAAG
The DNA here is from genome assembly GCA_031382725.1 of Sphingobacteriaceae bacterium. Taxonomy (GTDB): domain Bacteria; phylum Bacteroidota; class Bacteroidia; order Sphingobacteriales; family Sphingobacteriaceae; genus Paradesertivirga. The sequence goes on from JANMZB010000688.1 coordinate 7,342, forward strand.
AAAATGCTTACGTTTTCACGATGAACGGTTTCCCTTACGGGGGATTTCACCATACCCGCGTAAAAGACCAGGTTCACGCACCCGATTGGACTACCAATGACCGCGTTGCTTATACAAAAAGACTGTTTGACATTTTGCTTCAACTATTGCCTTCAGGGATGGATGGTGGAATTTCGACTTCTCCACTTACATACCGGTACTGGTTCAGTCATTCACAAGAAGAATTATCAATTGCCCGGAAGACCGCTACGCGTAATATTCTCGAAGTAATTATATACTTAGCACAAATAAAAAACCAAACCGGCACTATACTTCATTTAGACATTGAACCAGAACCCGATGGACTTCTGGAAACCGGCCAGGAATTTATAGATTGGTTTGAAAACGATTTATTAACTGAAGGAATTTCTTTAATCGCTCAGAAGTTCGATGTATCCGATTCCGAAGCTGAGAAAATCATCAAAGAGCACCTCCGTTTATGTTATGATATTTGCCACTTTGCTGTGGGATATGAGTCACATCAGGAAGTTCTGAACCAGTTAAAAACAAAAGGTATTTTGGTTGGTAAAATACAAATTAGTGCAGCTCTTAAAGCTTTGGTAAATAGCTTCGCTGATAGAAATCAACTGAAAGAGGCTTTCGCCGGATATAATGAATCTACTTATCTCCATCAGGTTGTGGCGCGAAAAAAGGATGGCGATTTACTCCGTTATCCGGATTTACCGGAAGCATTAAATGATGCCGATAACACCTCAGCTGAGGAATGGCGTGCACATTTTCATGTTCCACTATTTTTAGAAGACCTTGGTGTTTTAAAAACTACTCAGTCGGATATTACAGAGCTCTTAAATCTTCATAAACAACAGCCTTTTACCAATCATCTGGAAGTAGAAACCTATACCTGGGAGGTTTTGCCGGAAGCCTTAAAGTTGCCTATACATGAGTCGATTATTCGGGAACTGGATTGGGTAAAAGATGTCTTAGCTTAAATCCATGCAAAAAACAGTTGTAATAGATGTTGTTGGTTTATCGGCCTCGGTAATTGGTGAGCATACACCATTTCTAAAAAAATATATTTCGGGAAAGCATTTCCAAACCATTACACCAATGCTTCCGGCAGTAACAACAGCTGTTCAATCCACTTATGTAACCGGAAAAACTCCAACAGACCACGGAATTGTAGGCAATGGCTGGTACGACCGCAAAGATTGTGAAGTGAAATTTTGGAAGCAATCTAACAAATTGGTTCGCGGGGAGAAAATCTGGGATGCGGCTAAAAAACTAGACCCGAAATTCACCTGCTCAAAAATGTTCTGGTGGTACAATATGTATTCATCAGCAGATTACTCGCTAACTCCCCGCCCCAATTACCTGGCCGATGGTAGAAAAACGCCCGATTTCTATTCTCATCCGGCAGAACTAAGAGATGAACTGGAGGAAAAGCTCGGACAGTTTCCGCTTTTTCAGTTTTGGGGACCCGGTGCAAACATCAAATCCACCCGTTGGATTGCAGATGCGTCGATGTTAACCGACGATAAATACGACCCAACATTAACATTAATCTATCTTCCTCATCTTGATTATTGCCTTCAGAAGTTCGGACCAGACTTCTCTAAAATATCTAAAGAACTGCTGGAAGTTGATAAGGTTATTGAGGACCTGGTTACTTTTTATGAAAAGAAAAAGGCGAAGATTATCATTCTATCCGAGTACGGCATCTCGCCCGTAAATCAACCTATTCACCTGAATAGAATTTTGAGAGAAAACGGACTTCTTCAAATTCGTATTGAAAGAGGTTTAGAACTATTGGATGCAGGTGCATCAAAAGCATTCGCTGTGGCGGACCACCAAATTGCCCATATCTATCTTAATGATGTTTCAACCAAAGAACAAGTCAGGCAGATATTAAAAACCACCGCTGGTGTGGAATTGGTTTTAGATAAACAAGAGCAAGCAGCTTATGGTATAGATAACGAGCGGTCGGGAGACTTTGTGGTGATGGCGAACGACACCAGCTGGTTTACTTACTATTTCTGGCTCGATGATGCGAAGGCACCTGATTATGCCCGCTGTGTAGACATTCACAAAAAACCCGGTTACGACCCGGTTGAAATGTTCATGATATCAAAAGCCAGAGCGGGATATAAACTGCTTCGAAAAAAACTGGGTTTTAGATATGTGATGGATGTAATTCCGCTTGATGCCAGTCTGATTAAAGGCTCGCATGGGAGAATTAATGTTGATGAGAAATATGCTCCGGTGATTATTACGGATGAGTCCTGCTCTGAAGGTGATGTTTTGGCTACTGCTGTTTATGGGGTTATTTGGGGATGTTTGATTGAACAAAATTGACTTTTTTCGTTAGACTTTAAACCGTTTTGCTAGTATAATTTTCAAGCATGAAGCACCTTGCAATCTCCCATTGCTTATGAAAACAGTAATCATTCTAGTCGCTATCTTTAATTTATTGACAGGTTGTTCGTTAACTCAACTGCCTAAACGGGAGATAGTGCAAGTCGACAAAAATAATTTACAACGTGGTTCAGGATACAAGGCTCGTGATACTACCATAGCGAAAGATGGAGTTCCATCCAAGTTTAGGCAATATTTCAACGATCTCGACTTTGAGGGTATTGCCAGTGATGGACGGGTCATAATTGACTCACCATACACGCGAGAAAAAGATTGGAGCAAAATTCCGGAAGATAAGTTTGGACTTTACCATCAGCTTCGCATTGACTCATTCATGAGTCTTTCGCTATCTAAACTCTTATTTAAAGCCGAAGAACCGATCTTAAGCGCGTATTACACTGGTAATGAAACTTACAGATTCCTCTGGTCTCGATCTTTTGATGATGATTATGTCATAAGATTGATCCGCCAGAACAATCAATCGATCATTCATACAACAAAACTTGGTAGGAAGACAGGTAAGATAGAAAAATCAGAAAAGAGGATCTCAAATAAAAGTTTCGCAAATTTCAGAGAACTTCTCCGAAAAGGGAACTTTTGGGCAATGCCTTCTTACAAAGATGTAACCGCCTTCGATGGGTCGCAATGGGTTATTGAAGCCCATATGCCAATTGGTTATAAGATCTTGTATCGCCATAGCCCGGGTTTGGTTTATGAAGATGACCTTATTCTTAGACAAGCAGGTCAATGGTTAATTGATAAAAGTTGTATAAAGACGGATAAAATTTATTGAGTGTTCTTCCTTCTTATTGCCATTACAAACTCTAGGCTTTGCGGATATACAGACAAAGTATTACGCCTTTCGGCAGCATTTACCCGGAATGTGAGGTTTCGGCTACTGATGTGTATGTGGTTATTTGGAAATCTTTGAGGGGAAGGAATAGCTCCCCTCCGTTTAATACACATCAAACAACGTTCTATTATTTAAACCTATGTTCGACGTCGTTAAAGAAACTTACGAAGACCTTTTAGATTTTCTAAAAAGTCCGGCGGACGTTAAAGACTTTAATCAAACATACAGGCAAAAAGCAAAAAGGCTCTTCTCGATATTAGCTATTCATATACCCATAATGGGGATTTGTTTAGCAATAGTTTTCTGTGTCACCTCCCTGGCATCTGTCAACATAGAAAACCATCGTTTAACCTCATTACTACAACAGTACCGGATTTGGGAAATAGTATTTCTAGTAATCGTCTTAGTACCATTTGTTGAAGAGCTAGCTTTCAGACTCTATCTCCGATTTAAGAACAACAATCTTGTACATGCGATTATTTTATTATCCTCTTTAACAGGAAAACATAGTAAAGCCCGAACTGAAAAGTTGTTGGCAAACTTGTGGTTGAATCATTTCGGAAGTATATTCTATGGTTCAGCAATTTTATTTAGCGTCGCCCACATTACTAATTATGAAAATAATCTAATCTTACTTCTATTGTCTCCTTTAATAGTACTGCCGCAATTTATTGCAGGGCTTTTTCTAGGTTACTTACGGGTTAGATACAATCTAATTTTAGGTTATATCATGCATGCAATACACAATGCGGTCTTACTGTTTTTGGCTCTTTATCCTTTTTGGAATTGAGGTAATCCTAGTAAGGTTGACCAACGGAGTAAATGGCTACCAATGATGTTTATGATGTTATTGGAAAAACAACAGAGTTGAAGTATCAGCTATTCCAAAGTTGAGGGGTCTCCACTTAATCTATTGACGTTTTCATAGCTTAGAGATTGTTTCGTGCCTCGCAATGACGCGTTATTGAAATCTCGTTTCCATTTGAACAAGTCCAACAAAGACGCCAATAACATAATCCGTAATTGCGAGGCTGGGAGGAATGTGGGTTGGATGCCGTGGCAATCTGTATACTACAGGGTTCTATATTATATGGTTTTTTATAGCTAGAGATTGCTTCGTGCCTCGCAAGGACGTAGTGATGAGAATATCGTTTTCATGGGTGCAATTCTTCAAGACGCCAATAATATAATCCGTGATTGCGATACCCTTGCCCCACCAGCACCTGAAAATGTTAAACAGTGTTAATTACTTGCTCACCTTCATTCGTCGAATTAACTTAGCTAAAGTATTTTCACTTAAAACGTATAAGTACCATAATGAAAACAATTATTCAGTTCCTTTCTATTACATTACTTATTTGCATTGCTGGCAAACTCTCATTTGGACAAAACTCAAATACAGGCATTCAAAGCAAGGCTCCACTAACAGAGTTTTCGACCTTATACACAGAGCCAGTAACTGAGAGTATGTATTCGAAGCATGTTTCAGATACATTTAAAATTTTTAAGTCATTTCCAGAAGGTTACTTGTCAGATACTACTACAAATTACCCTATAATCATTATTCTGGATGCGAATGCTTTTTTTGAATCAGTAGTTTCTCAATTGAAGTTTACTTCTTTTATAGGTGAAGTACCTAAAGCCATTCTTATTGGAGTGGGATATAACAATTTCACCACCATGGATTCTTTAAGAACGAGAGATTATACTTTTCCAAAAGCAATTGCTGAATATGAAATGAATGTAAGCGGAGGAGCTGAGAAATTTAAGCGGTTTATTGATGATGAGCTTTTGCCAAAGCTTAATAAAGAGTATCGCATCAATTTAGAAAAATCGGCTTTATGTGGACATTCGCTCGCCGGATACTTCTCCTTATTTTATTCCTTAAAATCAGCAGAAGAAAAGAGCTTTCACATTAAGAACGTTGTTTCAGCAAGCCCAAGTTTACATTATAATCACCGGTATATCTTTAATATGGCAAAGGCTCTAAAGTCTAGAGATATGCCCATGAAAATTTATATCAGTATGGGTAGTGGAGATATGACAGATAATGATTCTAAAAATATACTTAGCCAATTTGCAAAGCAGGTTTTAGAAAAAAAGTTTATAGGGTTACATATAAAAGAAGCTGAGTACACCAATTTT
>JANMZB010000694.1:0-7169 GCA_031382725.1 Sphingobacteriaceae bacterium
TATATGTAAAAATCAACAGCCTTGCTGGTGGTTCTTTTAAACTGACTATCGGCTCACCTGAAGCGGAATATCAAATAAAAAAACCATCTGATGCTAAGCTTATGAAAGCAGCTGACGGAAGTTGGGATGTTAGCATCCCCAAAGGAAAATCTATAGAATTTTTCGGCAGCAAGCTGAAAGAAGACAGCGCTATTAAACCTGTGGCGCATCAACCGGATAAGCTGAACTACTATGGTTTACATTGATATAAATCGTTAATACTAAGAACCACATACGGAAGGTGCAATCGGGACTAAATCAATCAGGTATTAATAATTCAAGATGTTTTGCCTCAAAAAAAGTAGAAAAATTACACGCACACATAAATCACTTATTATGAATTTTAAAGTTAAAGTCCTTTTCCTCTTACTAACCTTATTCTCAAAGGTTGGCTGGTCTCAGTCTCAGCAAAACGAAGATTTACGACTTTGGTACAAGCAGCCTGCTACAACCTGGATGCAACAAGCATTGCCTATAGGCAATGGTAAAATAGGTGCCATGGTTTTTGGAGGTGTTGTGGAGGAGCGCATTCAATTCAACGAAAAGTCAGTTTGGTCGGGTAAGATGAATAGTAACCAAAATGTCGACCTCATAAAAAACTTGCCGCAAATCCAAGAACTACTGGCTCAGGGAGAAGTATTACGAGCCGATTCTATTTATATGCATAGCGGCTATCTTAAATTCAATGGGGCTACTTCGGTTAATGATTTCGGTGCTTACCAGCCATTCGGAGATATAAATCTTAAATTTCACAATCATGGAGGTAAGGTAAAAAACTACATTCGTGACTTAAACCTCTCTAATAGTACGGCTGGTGTTGGATACACAATAAATGGCGTTCGCTATACCCGCACGTATTTTTGCAGCTATCCCAGCCAGGTAATGGTTGTTCAGCTAAAAGCCAGCCAACCAGGAAAGTTAACTGTCGAGATTGAAGGGCAGATGCCGCACGCACCGCAGGGGAATGTAACCGTCGATAAGCAATATAATCTGGTGTTTAACGGAAAAATGCCCGAGAGCGGCCTTCTTTATAACTCCCGATTACGGGTTATTACCGATGGATCTAGAAGCCTGGCCGGTACAAATAAGGTTAAAGTAACCAGCGCAAGCACCATTACACTTATACTCGCTGCCAACACTAACTACCAAATGAAATGGCCCGACGTGTTGAGTACTACTAATCCAGCCCTCTTAAGCACGGAACAGGTGAACGCTGCAGCAAAGATTTCATATAATAAATTGCTACAAGCACACATAAGTGACTATTCCCGTTTATTTTCTAAAGTAAAATTTCACTTGAATGATGTGACTCAGGGAAAAAGCCTGCCCACCGATCAACGTCTGGCTTCTTATGAGAAAAACAACCAGGAGAAAGGTAATGCGCGGGACCTGGGACTTGAAGCGCTATTATTTCATTATGGCCGGTATTTACTAATTTCATCTTCGAGGGGTAACGCGCTACCCGCTAATTTACAGGGAATTTGGAACGATAGGCCTAAGCCTGCCTGGAACAGTGATTATCACACTGATATCAACTTACAGATGACGTATTGGCCTGCCGGACCAGCAAATCTTGAAAACACATTCACACCTTTCGTTAAATACGTTAATTTTTTGCGCGTGCCCGGCCGCATTACAGCTAAAGAATACTTTAAAGCCAATGGTTTTTTTGCTCCGATGTATACCAATCCCTGGGGCTTTGCTGCTCCGCGTTGGCTATGGACAGGAGCAGCCGGCTGGCTATGTCAGAATCTGTACGATCAATACCTCTTTTTCGGTAACACCAGGTATTTGAAGGAGCAAGCTTACCCAATCATGAAGGAGGCTTGCCAATTTTATTTGGGTGTAATGAAGCCTTATAAAGGCGGCAAGCTCGCCGTTGTTCCGAGTGTTTCTCCTGAAATAAATTTTGTATATTCAGATGGCAAAGACTACCGTTACAGCGCAGGTTCAGCAATAGACCAACAGATTGTACATGATCTTTTTTCTAATACTATAGATGCTGCTCAGCTGTTAAAGACAGACCCACAGTTGGTTGATTCGCTCAAGTACGTACTCAAGAATTTATCAGAGCCTTTAAAACTTGCAAAAAATGGCACCATACAGGAATGGATGGAACCCTGGGAGGCAGTAGATACACTGCATAGGCATCTCTCGCATTTGTATGCATTACATCCAGGCCAGCTAATTAATCCCGTTACCGATTCAGTAACAGCCAATGCAGCAGCAAAAACCATACTGAAACGAGGTGCACGTTATACCGAATGGGCAACTACCTGGAGAATGATGATGTGGGCGAGACTGCACCAGCCTGAACAAGCCTACAATCTTTTTCAATTCTTCGTCACCCCAAGCAAGAGTGAGATCGAAGGATATGGTTACGGTCCTCTTTTAGCCGGGGTATATGATAATCTGTTAGCCTCTTGTCCGCCCTTCCAGGTGGATGGAAATTCGGCTTTTACAGCTGCGGTAGGTGAAATGCTTCTTCAGAGCCATCATGGCAACTTGAAGAGTGGGTATGAAGTGACTTTATTGCCAGCTTTACCAGCTGCCTGGAGTGATGGAAATATAGGTGGTTTAAAAGCACGTGGAAACATCGAAGTAGGTATGCAATGGAAAGGGGGAAAGCTTGCAAAGGTATCGCTCACCAGTGCGGTCGATAAAGAAGTACCGGTAAGCTACGGTAACTTGAGAAAGATGGTTAAGCTGCAAAAAAACAAAGCATTGATACTTAATGGGGCCTTGGAACAAGTTAAATAATAGGTATTAAGTATTTATAGTTATATTCAAGTTAGAAATTTTCTTTAAATCCTCAATAAACTGGTTCGCCATTACTCCGGCGCTGGTTCTGGACGGGAAAGAGTTGAAATGTCAACTTCTTTCCCGTTTTTATTTGCACGTAACTTCTTATTAATCTGATAGATAAAACTGACCACCTAAAAAGTTGGCGTAAACTGATCAAATTTGCTGGCGAAGATTTTCAGTTCAGTGCTGATTTTATGTGATAAAAATAGATCTATTTGTTCAGTTCAGCAACGACTTCCTTTTCCTCATCGATTCTCCAATCAAGTCAACACGGTGCGACATTGTACGATGCGGTCAAGGATTGCATCAGCGATAGTTCGCTCTCCTATAATCTCGTGCCACATCGTTACAGGTACCTGTGCAGTGATGATTAGAGAGGTCTTGGCATGCCTGCAGATGAAATGAATTTTTCAAGCCGGTCGTTTTTTATCCGGTATTTTAAAAAGTACTAGGGCTAACTCCGAGGGAATTTAGGAATGGTTGGAGTAGAGGACGACTTAAAAGAAAGAGTGAAATTATAAGTTGATAACATTTGAGGCGAGCCTTTATGTTTTTATAGGACTCCTCATTCTAAGCCAGATTAAGATTACTTCTCATCTTTTGAGTTTACCTTAGTACTCTGAACTATAAGTATCAGCCCGATTTAAACGGGCTTACAGTTGCTTCAACCAAAATTTTTAAATTTATTTCCTCATGTGTGACACATTCTAAAACCCTGTGCGACTATATTATTGAAAGCTACGGAAAATTGGAGGCCCTTCAGCAAGATCAGCATTCTAACCTGGTGGTTGAATGTAGAAATGGTAACAGAAAAGCGCAGTACGAATTATATCGTCTTTATTCAAAAGGCATGTATAATGTTGCGATGAGAATTCTTGCTAATGAAGATGAAGCAGCAGATGTTTTACAGGAATCGTTTTTAGATGCTTTTTTGCGCATCGCTGATTTTAGAAACGAATCTACTTTTGGCTGGTGGATCAAACAGATAATCGTTAATAAGTCGATTAGCCAGTTAAGAAAGCGACGGGTGGAATTGGTAAGCCTTGAGGAGGGAAAGGTAGAAGATCTGGCTGAGGGTGATGCTTACAATGAAAATGAAATAGAGTACAAGGTTGAACAGGTTAAGAAGGCAATTTTATTGTTACCTGATAATTACCGCATTGTACTTTCACTTTTCTTACTGGAAGGTTATGATCATGAAGAAATTGCCCATATTTTAAAGATCAGCGAGAATTTATCAAGAACCCATTTATCACGGGCAAAACAAAAATTAATACAGCTTTTAAAAGATAAAGATGAGCGAGAAACTAGAAAATTTTATTAAGAGCAACAGAAAGCAATTCGATGAATTTGAAGCGCCTGAAGGTATCTGGAGCCGAATCGAAGTTGAGCTCGATGAGCAAATTGAGAAAAAGCCCTCAAAACATTTAGAAATCCTAAGTCTTAGTTGGGTTAAGATAGCCGCTACAATTACATTAGTTGTTACCACAGGTTTGTTGCTATGGCAGTATCAAAAAACTTCTGTCGCAGATATAAGCCGGATTAATCCGCAGCTCGCCAAGCAGCAATATTATTATACTTCGGTAATTCAGGAAAAGCAAGACGAATTAAAACAGATCAAAAAGAAAGATCCGGCTTTATATGAGGAGTTTTCTAGCGAGATTAATGCTATAGAGGAGAATTATTTAAAGCTTAAAAACAACCTCTCAACCAGCCCTAATCGTGAAAAAACGGTAAAAGCGATGATTCAAAATTTACAAATACAGATACAAATTCTGAACGAGCAATTACTAATTATTGATCGTGTTAACCAAATTAAAAAAGAATATAAAGATGAAACTAAAAGCATATAAAATACTCGTTTTTGCTTCGCTGCTTTTTATGAGTTTGGGGTTGCAAGCCCAGAAAACACCTGCGCCGCCAACGCCGCCTAAGCATGAACGGAAAATAGTAATTCCCGATTTTCTTAGCGAAAAAGATTTGGATGCGATTATAGGTAAGGTAAATGCCGGTTTGAAGAATCTTGATATCGTTTTAAAAAACAAGCTTGCCGTATTAGAATCTATTGAAATTGATTTCTCGGAATTGGAAGATCTGGATGAAATCGAAATTAAAATCAAGTCGGATTCCGCCCATCGAAATGAACGACATCAGGACACTAAAGCTGAAAAGATTAAAAGGATTTCTAAATCTTATTCTGTTGATGCAAACGATAAACTTTCAATCAACAATCAGTATGGAAAAGTGGTGGTTAAAGTGTGGAATAAAAATGAGATCAAAGTAGATATAGAGGTGAAAGCATATGAAAGGGTGGATGAAAGAGCCCAAAGTTTGCTTGACGGGGTAGAAATAGAGGAAAGTAAAAGTGGCGATCTGATTAGTTTTAAAACCAATATTGGCAGTACCTCTAAGACTTGGGCTTTATCGCTTCGCGGAAACAGCGAAGAACAACGGAATGGCGTATCCATCGACTATACAGTTTATATGCCCGGTCGAAATGCAGTTGATATCACCAACAAATTTGGAAACATCAATTTGCCCGATTTTACCGGCCCTGTAAGCATAAAATGTAGCTATGGATCTTTACAAGCCGCAGATTTGCAAAATTCCGTCAACAACATTGCGGTGAAATATGGTTCTGCTACTATACAAGGAATGGCTGGCGGAAGTGTAAATGTTTCTTATGGCAGCCTTAACATCGAGAATGCCGATCAGGTAAATGCTGAAGTGAAATATGGTTCTACCAAAATTGGCAAGCTCGGCAAAGGAGGAAAGCTCGACAACCGTTATGGTAGCTTGAGGATAGACGAATTAAATAGTGACATAAAAGACTTAAGTATCTCAACTGATAAGGGTTCAGTTTTTATGGGAGTGAAATCCTTAGCAAATTTTGATTTTGACGTAACGGTACATATGGGAAGGTTTCAATTTCCGCAAGATCGAACAAAGATCAGCAGTCAAACACCGGATAACGAAAGAGGCCCTACGTTTACTAAAAACTATAAAGGTAAGGTTGGTAAAGGCTCCGACTCTACAATCGAAATCAAATCCAACTTTGGATCCGTACAAATTCAATAGGTCTTTTTCTCGGGCATATTCACGGGCTCATTAAAACATTAAAGCCGTAATTGATATTTATATAAGAGTTCAATTTGCAGCTACTTATGCTCCCTTAAGGTATTCCGTTAATGTACTTTCAATCTTACTACAACTTACCAGAAATGGTTTATCTTCAATATCGATTAAAAAATTCTGACCTTCTACCGCATAACTTCCGGATACTTCTCCAACCGGAGTAGAAATTATAAAAGCACCCGAGCTACTGTCGCCGTTAAACTTTCCTCTTGAATTTGTTATAGCCGTTTGTGCTTTCGAAACAAGATCGTCTGCTGATCCTTGGAAGTTGATTGAAAAATTACATTTAGACATTTTCAAATATAACAGTTTAAATTTTTTGGATTCCTCCGATGTGTTAAAATAGTAAATCAAAATCTATGAAATATGTTTGATCATTTAAATTGATTTTTTTTTGAAAATTCATCCGGGCTTCATGTTGCACAACTAGTTTTGAATTACAACGACACACACAATGAAGAAGTTTACATTCATGTTAGCTCTTTTTGCAGCATTAATAGCTAGCAATGCTTCAGCGCAAAATCGCGAAGAAGTAATAAACAGAACCTACGAACCAGGAATCTATAATGACGAGCGTGGAGAATATCGCTGGCAAGTAATAGAACGCCGGGTTTGGATACCAGAATACCAAACAAGAGGAGTTTTAGGAGTAGGAAGGCGTATAATTCCCGGCCATTATGAAATGCGAACCGATCGCGTGAAAGTATATATCAACGATTCAAGAAATGGTGATTACGATGATAAAGGGAAAGGAAAGAAGGGAAAGCATCCGCATGGAATGCCTCCGGGTCAACGTAAAAAGCAATGAAATAGATTAAGCTACAGTTTGAGGGGTAATTAATCAATAAAGCCTTCCGGAAATCCGGGAGGTTTTTTTGTTACTAGATTTGCCTTATCTCAGGAATCGATTGATTAGATTTGATCATCTGCAACCTAATTATGGATATCGAAACACTAAGAGATTATTGTCTTCAAAAAAAAGGGGTAACAGAGTCTTTTCCTTTTGGTGTTGATACATTGGTGTTTAAAGTAGGAGGGAAGATGTTTTTCCTTACTGATCTTCAAAATCCGGTATCTATTAATTTAAAATGCGACCCTGAACGGGCTGTTACTTTAAGGGAAGAATTTGATGAGATAATTCCCGGATTCCATATGAACAAGGTTCATTGGAATACTGTAAGTATAACTGG
>JANMZB010000719.1:0-1667 GCA_031382725.1 Sphingobacteriaceae bacterium
TATTACAGACGATTGATAACACCTTTGTAACTTATATTTAGACGCGGTCTAGGGATTAACGACATCTCTGGATTAACCTAATATAAGGCACATTTCTGTTATTGGTTGTTAAATATGGGGGATGTTAATAAAAATAATACATTTGGGAAGCAAAAATGTAGTCAAATTCGGAATAAAATTAATCAAGCGAAACTTATCAAGTTTATAATGAGTGAATTAGTGTCAGAATCATTTTCCAATTCAAAAATTCAGTCAGTATTCATCAACAAATCATCTACCGAAGTGAATGATTGCGACGTTTTCATTGGAAATTCAAAAGCTTTCCGGTCCAACAAAAGTATTGCAAATGAATACATTTTGATTCCAACAGAATTTGAAAACTTTCAAGAAATGATTTCTTCTTTTTTTTGTAATATATTCATCGACACCAAAATGGATGATCGAATCAAACACATCTGCTCCATCGATGACTTGATTCTGATTGTCGTTACTTCGAAAGAAAAACAAGTTGTAGGCAAGCGGTCCACAAAACTGTTACAAGATTCTATCATAGCTAGTGCTATATTTTGTTCTAAGCCAACATACAACTACCTTATACTTATTGGAGTATCCAACCAACTTCACCACGGAAAAACTTATTCTGAAAATTACGGTATTGGAACATTCTTACTGTCCACAATCGACCAAATAGGAAAATGCATGCAATCAAAGTTTATGCCCATTTACTGTCAAGTAACGAAGCATTCTAAAGCACGTGACTTCTATCGTAAGAATTTTTTTACAACGTTTCTAAAAACAATTCTGTTTTGAAAACAATTATACAAGACCAACCCAACATTGTCATACAAGATAAAAGTAATGAGATGGTATGGTGGAGATCACAAGGACCTACATATAACATCACAGGAGCTTGGGTGGCTAATTACCCTGATCAAGACTTGGTTATAAAAGAAATTTTCGACAGTGGTCGCAATATTTTCTTTGGTAAAGATTGCACGCACAAAATTACTAAAGATAATAGATTCATTAATGTTTCAAACATACTACTCAACAAGTATAATTGGAAATCATAGGATATAGATTCCAAGTATGTCAATGAAAAAATTGTAGATCCTCATATACCGGCCAATCAACAACAAGCAAAGGAGTATATTGAAACTAGATGGAGCTCCGATGGAACTGTTATTCGAGGAGGCGATGAGATATTAGAGAATATCACCAATTTGAATTTTTTAGAAAAAACAATTGAAATTTATGATCAAGGTCAAGGTAAAGGTGACGATACAAATGGTGGATTCATAATTATGTCCCTACTTTTACTCGGCACATCAACACAGAGTTATTTATTTCGGATGTTTTTTGCATACATTTATAAATGCATGTCGTATCTGCCGGATGGTCATTGGTTTTTTAGTTATGAGGAGGTCACAAATCATCACCCCGATTACCTGAATTAATTCATTTACGGGTTTAGTGAACAATGTGATGGAGTATACCAATTCGTTGATTTTAAAACCAAATTGATGGAATATTATTATCTGCCAATCATAAAAGAAAAGGAGTTTAACGCCTTCATTTCGAATATGAAACCGCATGATATACAATGGTGTATCAAGATGCTATCTTAGCACCCAATTTATTTTGCGACATGGGCGATTTCAGCATTA
>JANMZB010000742.1:0-1386 GCA_031382725.1 Sphingobacteriaceae bacterium
AGCGCAAAACACCCCCTTCCGATACACCCAACTCTGATACGTCCACCGAAGAAGGAGGGGTGTGATCCCACCACACAACCCCGCTTCGCTTACAGCACCCCCTCCTCCGCTCAATTCATACTCGCAAACCGTTAACCCCACTCCCCTGTCGACGTGTCAGGGGTGGGGTTAACGGTTTGCGAGTATGCATTGAGCGGAGGAGGGGTTGCGGTAAGCGAAGCGGTGTTGTGTGGTGGGATCACACCCCTCCTTCTTCGGTGGACGTATCAGAGTTGGGTGTATCGGAAGGGGGTGTTTTGCGCTTGCGGGAGACCGGGGTAGTGAGGTCTGGGACAGAAATGGGTGTGATGTCGGAAGGGGTGGGTGGAACGTGGAGGGGAATGGTGCCGGAAGATGGGAAGAGGATGAAGAGGGGCTTGCAAAACTCCGGGAGGGGGATAGACGCGGTATCGGTGTCTTGGAGGTTTTGAAAAAAAGTTGGGAGGACCGTGGGTGGTAGTCGGGGAACCGTGGTGAGGTCAGTGTTGTAGGGAGGGGCAAAGCGGTTAAGGGTCGTCGGGGAGAGGAAACCGAGGAGGGCGGGACTGAGGCGTGAGAACATAAATGCGACCCGGGTGGGGTTGTGCAGGTTGTTTTTCTTGTGGGTAAGGAATGTCCGGTAAGCCGTCATAGTGGTATCGAGGAGGTTGGGCGACGAGATGTAGTAGACGTGGGATGTTTGCTTGACGATTTTTAACATTGCATAACGGATACATTCGAGTCCCATGATCAGGATGTGGTAGTGCTTTGGAAGCGATTGGGGTTGGTGGAGGCTGTCGAAGTATAAATGACCAAAGTTGCGCGGGCACTGGAGGTCTTTCGAGTTGGCTGGCCAGAGGAGGCGGTAGAATGTTTCCCAAGTGGAGAGGAGGGTGTCTTCGGTGGGGGAGTAGGACTGGGAAGTGGTGGCGGTAGGATCAATGGGGACTGTGTTGGTGTCGGAAATGTCGTCTTGAGGGAGGTCACTGTCGAGGGGTTCATTGCTATCGCCGACCTGTGTCTGTGCAGGACTGCTTGGGAGGGGGATCGGGGCTGTCGTGGGGAGGGGTGAGGTGGCGGAAGTCTCGGTCACCGTATGGGGGGGTAACGTAGTGGGTGTCGTCGTGGACCGTGTTTGGAAGGCGATGATGACTTCAGCAAGTGTTGGCGGAGGGAACGTGGGTGGGAGCATTTGCCAATGTGGTTCGTTATTCTCGAAGGCGGTACAGATGGAACGTACGAAAGTGAGGACCGGGGGTGATTGGAGAAACTCGTGTAATGGGGTGGGTAGGCCTTCGATGAGGAGTCGTGGGAGGGCCATATCCGACTGGACGGTTGTAAACGCGGTTGACATGCCAGCGACCATGG
>JANMZB010000300.1:0-1362 GCA_031382725.1 Sphingobacteriaceae bacterium
GTAAACTGGCTAAAAACCCCTAACCGTTATTGCAGGTAGGGACGAGGGCGATAGGCAGCCATCTAAAATTGCTGACAAAAAGGTGCGAGTTAAAGACATTGTCTTGAAGCGATAGCACAAGTCCTTCTAGGGCGCAGGTCAGGGTAAACACCAACCCAGACCGGATTCTAAACCCTTTTAAAATTGGTTCAAGTCCATTGCAAGTTGGCTTGTTTTTGAGTATACTGGGTATTGGCAAGTTCAGTTGGAGACACCCGGTTCTTTTCAAGTTTTTTTTCGGGGGGTGAGACAAGCTTATTTGATTGTTTTCGGTTGGTTGTATTGATTCCTTCAAGATTGCAGCCATACCTGGCAGCAACATACTTCTCTTTGGTAGTTTGGTAGACGGTCAGTGTTCCTGAAGGGTTGCAGCCACACCAGGCAGCAATCAACCTCATTTACTTATTGGAATATCTCGGATACTTTGGAGATTCGGAATCAGTTTATCTACTTGAAGGATTGTAGCCACACAAGGCAACAATCAACCTCATATTATAGATTCTGTGGTATCCATATTTGACAATGGCCGTGGCAACCCGATCTCTTAACCCAAAAGGGGCGTTGGAACACATCATTACTGTTATTCTTGTTTATGATTCATATGTCCGTGAGGCCCTCACATCACTTGGAGCATCTGACATACATGATTTCATGGATTTAGACACTAATGATTTAAAACTTCCATTTACTTGCCCTGACAAAGACGATGCTTCTACAATTTTAACTATTAGTTTGCAAACTATTACTATTAAGAAGCTTATTTCACTTCAACTCTGGTATGCTGAACAAACTACTTCAGATTTTAGTGCTTGGTTTGGTCTTACTGCTGATGCCTTCAATATTTGGCGCACTCAACAGAACCTCGCCCGCGTTATTCCGATTGCTCCTGTGTTACCCACTAGTACTACACCCCTCCATTCATCGCCTAGCACTCGTGAATTTCGGCAACACATCAAGATTAATGTTTCTGATTATGTTAAGCTTAAAGAAGATCAGCAATGGCGTTCCTTCCATCGCCAGCTCATGGCCACTGCAGCCAATCATGATACTCTTGATGTTTTAAATCCATCTTATCAGCCTTCACCAGAGCTTGTTGCTGTCTTTGAGCAGAAGCAAAGGTTCATGTATAATGTTTTCATACAATGAATCAACGCTGCCTTGGGCATACATTGTGAAGTCATGAGAATGGACACAAACTTTACCCTTGGAAGTGTTGATACATTGTATGAAAACATTATACATGAACCTTTGCTTCTGCTCAAAGACAGCAACAAGCTCTGGTGAGGGCTGATAAGATGGATTTAAAACATCAAGAGTATCATG
>JANMZB010000814.1:0-1262 GCA_031382725.1 Sphingobacteriaceae bacterium
TAATTTTTGTTCCGTATATCAAAAGCTTAAATCTTCCAAATATTACAATTGCGTCTCCGGATATGGGCGGATCTTACAGGGCTCGTACTTTCGCGAAGTATTTTAATGCTGAGGTAATTATTTGTGATAAACGTCGTAAACGGGCAAATGAAATAGAATCGATGTCTATTATTGGTGATGTAACGGGCAGGGATGTGGTATTGATCGATGATATTTGCGATACAGCAGGAACATTGTCAAAAGCCGCAGGCTTAATAATGGAAAATGGTGCGACTAGTGTGAGAGCGGTTTGTACGCATCCGGTTTTATCCGGAAAAGCTTACGAAACGATCGAGAATTCGCAACTGACAGAATTGATCGTAACGAATACGATTCCATTAAAACAACAATCCGAAAAAATCAGAGTGCTTACTACGGCAGATTTGTTTGCGAAAGCGATTGCTAATGTAAATGAGCATGGCTCGATTTCGGATTTATTTAGAGTAGAATAAACAAGGTAAAGGGGGAAAGGTCAAAGGGCCTGTATTCGCCTAATATTTAAATTTTTAATTTTAACATTTAATTTAATTATCATGAACTCTATCGCTATTAGCGGTTCTCCAAGAGAGAACGTAGGGAAACGCGACGCCAAAGAGCTGCGTTACCAGGGAAAAGTACCAGCAGTTTTGTATGGTGGAAAAGAACAATTTCATTTTGCGGTTGAAAAAACTGCTTTGAAAGATTTAATTTACTCTGCAGATGTAATGTTTGTTGACCTTGATGTTGCCGGTCAGCAAATAAAGGCAATATTACAAGATGCTCAATTTCATCCTTTAACAGAAGAAATCATTCACATAGATTTCTTCCAGCTAGATCAGAATAAGCCTTTGGTTATGCAGATCCCGGTTAAATTAACAGGAACATCTCCAGGTGTTAAAATGGGAGGTAAACTAGTTCAGAAACTACGTAAACTGCGTGTTAAAGCATTAACTAAAGATATGCCTCAATATGTTGAAGTAAGCATTGAGCCTTTAGAAGTTGGTAAATCTGTACGTGTACGTGATTTAAGTTTCGATAAATTTGAAATCACCAACACGCCGGAAGATACCATCGTATCAGTAACTACTTCTCGTGCTTTAAGACAAGCAGAGCAAGAAGCTGCTTCTGGTAAGAAATAATATTAATAGCTCTTTTTAAGAGAAGTTTAAAGCACATCAAGAGGTTGTCTCAAAAAGGCAGCCTCTTTGTATATCAAAAAAGCTCTTTTTAAAGGGCTTTTTGAT